>NZ_CDWTMG010000031.1:0-32606 GCF_977945845.1 Frankia sp. CcMO1 | reverse complement strand
GATCAAGATCAAGATCAAGATCAAGATCAAGATCAAGATCAAGAAGACGATGACCGCCAGCGGCACGGCCCGGTCGGCCCCGCGCCACCAGGGGTGCTCGGCGACCAGCTGGAACTGGGTCTCCACCTCGACGGCCCCGAGGGCGAGCCCGCCCGCCAGCACCATCGGGAAGGAGCGGAACCGCGCGACCAGCGCGACCGCCAGCGCCGGGACGATGAGCAGGAGCAGGTTCGCCGAGGACAACGGGTTCTGCAGCGGCGCGAGCAGGACCCCGCCGAGACCGGCCAGCGCGCTGCCGGCGCCCCAGGCCGCGGCGGCGACGGTGTCCGCCGACCAGCCGAAGGTCGCGGCGGCCCGGAGGTTCTCCGCCGCCACCGTCGCGGCGAGGCCCACCGTGGTGAACCGGAACACCGCCCAGAGCCCCGCGACCAGCACGGCGACCACGGCCAGCCGGACAAACACGGACACGCCGACGGGCTCGTCGAACAGCGTGATCCTGCCGGTCGGCAGCACCGTCGGGGAGGTGCGCACGGCACCGGCGAACATCAGCGTCAGCGACGACTGCAAGATGATCAGCAGACCGAGCGTCGCCATCAGCCGCAGCAGCGAGGTCGCCTCGCGCAGCCGCCGCATCACCAGCAGGTGGAACACGACCCCGATGGCGGTCGTCGACAGCACGGCCAGCGGCGCCGCGAGGCCGAGCGGCAGCCCCCACCCCGCAGCAGCCCATGGAAGGCATAGGCCGCCCGGGCCAGCAGCGCGCCCTGGGCCAGGTTGAGCACACCGGCCCCACGGGCGATGACCACCACATCCGAGGCCACGAGGGCGTAGAGCGCGCCCGTGCCCAGGCTGAGCAGGGCGTAGCCCATGACGTCGTTCAACGGCGGCCCACCCTGCTCCGGGCACCGCGGAACGGCGCCTCGATCATCCCCTCAGTGGCCCCCCACCAATGGTCGCCGGCTCTCCTCGATCGCGATGAGCGGCGTGAGCCCACCGGAAAATCCGCAGCCAGGCCATTGATCACGTAATCATGGCAACCGAGGTGACGGTACGACCGGACAGACCGATAAGGCAATCAAACCAGCCACAACAGCCACCGAACCCCACAACGGCCACCGAATCCCATGAGAGCTACCGAAGCTCGCAAAAGCCACCTAACCCCACGGATTGGCCAGGGGTGACGGAACGCGGACACACCGCGGAACGCCCGGGATGGCACCATCGGACGAACGCTCGATGGCGGAGGAACGCTCGATGGCGGACGAACACGGCTACAGGGGTGGAAACGGATGAGGGACCTGGTACCTGGCGCGAACGGGCCGTTGCCTCCCGGCCCTGTCTCGGTCCGGCTCGCCGGTCCCTTCGACGTCTGTGCGCTCGTCACCGGCGCGAACGGCAAGGTCGCCGCGGACAGCGACTTCGTGTTCTACAATCAGCCCAGAGCGCCGGGCGTGGCGCTCTCGGGCAGCGCGGTGACCGTCGATCCGGGCCGGCTGCGCCCGGGCGCCGAACGTGTCGTGATCGCCGCCAGCCCCGAGGACGGTACGACGCCCTTCGGACGGCTGCCAGCTCTCGCCGTCACCATCCATAATGATCATGATGCCCTCATCGCCCGCTTCGCGCCGCCGCCGTTGTCCCGCGAGACCGTGGTCACGCTGGTGGAGATCTACCGGCGCGGCCCCGCGTGGAAGATCCGGGCGGTGGGGCAGGGATACGCGGACGGCCTCGCCGGTCTCGCCCGGGACTTCGGAGTCGCCGTCGGCAACGGCGGCAACGGCGGCAACGGCGGCAACGGCGGCAACGGCGGCAACGGCGGCAACGGCCAACACGACCAGGGCCAACGCCGTGCCCCTCCCCGGTACCCCGACTCCACGGGTCGGGGTACCGGGGAGGGCGGTCTGACCCTCGTGCTCGCGCGGGTCGTCACGCTCACCAATGCCGAGCGCGCCCGGGAGGGTCTCGCGCCGCTGACCGTCGACGACCGTCTGGCCGCCGCCGCGGAGGCGCACAGCGTGGACATGGCGACCCGTGGCTTCTTCGCGCACACCAGCCCGGAGGGACGCACGGTGTCCGACCGGGTGAGCGCCCTGGGCTACCGCTACGCCCAGGTCGCCGAGAACATCGCCGCCGGCCAGAACAGCGCGGACGAGGTGGTGACGGGATGGATGAACAGCCCCGGCCACCGGGCGAACATCCTCATCCCGCGGCTGCGCCAAATCGGCGTCGGGCAGGCCACCGGCGGCGAATATGGTTTCTACTGGACGCAGGTCTTCGGTACCCTGCTCTGAACCACTGGCACTCTGCCTGCTGGGTCGAACGGATCACGATTTTCCTGCGCCGGTCCCAAAGAACCGCCAGAACCGGTGACATCGCCGCCGCAGGCGAAAAACCTGCGCAACCCGGCTGCGCACGTTCCGCCGGAACCGATGGGAAAGACAACGTCACAAGTCTTCGCCCACGCCTGGAGAAGTCCGCGTCGAATCTCCGGACAACGGCGTTCGGCCATGCCCGCGAACCACTGATCTAGCGTCCTTCCTGGTTGAGTCAGCTTTCATCGACAAGCTCGACATGCGTTCCACAACCCAGGACAGGACTGGAGAATGCGTACAGAGGATCAACGGGACGGGACGGCGTCCCAACCCAGGAGATATTCGAACGGCCGTCATGCGCGGACTCGAGCACGTCGCCACCGGCTCGGCGGTCTGCTGCTCACCCTCACCGTGGCCCTGGTGACCGGGGCGTTGACCGGACCTGCCCGCGCGCAGACCCCGACGATCATCGAGGACGGCACCATCGGCACCGGGATCAACCAGGTCTCCTACTCGGCGGGGTGGGCGAAGTGCAGCGGCTGCATTACCTCTCCGAACAACAGCTTCTACTACTCGGCGACCGCCGGTAGAGTTGCCACGATCCGCTTCAGTGGAACGCAGGTCAACCTCTACGGCGCCAAGGGCCCGATCGGGGGATTCAGCACGGTCCGCCTGGACGGCGGCCTGCCCACCAGCGTCGACACCTACTCGCCAAACGCGACCGTCACCCTGCTCTACAGCTCGGACAAGCTCACCGCCGGCACGCACACCCTGACGCTGACGAACACCGGGCAGCGCAACACCTCCTCGAGGGGCAACAACGTCGGTTTCGACCGGGCGGAGATCACCACCGGAGCGAACCCGCCGCCGGCCCCGCCGTCCTACGCCGGGCCCCGCTCGGGCAAAGGGTGGCTGACCGGCACCTATCCCGACCCGGTGATGAACCAGCAGAACCTGGAGTCGTTCTGCACCTGGCGCGGCGCGCCCTGTGACTTCACCCTGCTCTACACCACCCGGAACAACTGGGGGAACGTCAGCCAGCCGGTGGACCTGCTGCGGACCTTCGCCACCTGGCCCGGCCGGTTGATCATCTCCATCCCACCCTTCCCGGAGAACATCGGCGCCAGCAACGAGACGTGCGCCACCGGGGCCTACGACGAGTACTGGAAAACCTTCGGCCGCGTCCTGAACGCCTACGGCCGGCAGAACTCCTACCTGCGGCTCGCCTGGGAGGGCAACGGCGACTGGTACGAGTGGTCCGCCACCAACCCCACGGCCTACATCAACTGCTGGCGCCACGTCGCGGACGCCATCAACTCGACCGCGGAGCCGGACCCCATCCTGTGCTGGTGCCTCAACGCTCACTACTCGCAGAACCCGCCGAGCCACAACCCGATCGACATGTACCCGGGTGACGCCTGGGTGGACGGGGTCGGCCTCGACGCGTACGACCACTGGCCGCCGTCCCGGACGAAGGCCGAGTTCGACGCCCAGGCTAACGCCCCCGGTGGGCTGAACTACTGGTTCAACTTCGCCCGCGCGCACAACAAGCTCTTCGGTGTCGGCGAATGGGGGGTGGTGAGTGGCAGCGGAAACAACGGCGGTGGCGACAACGCCAATTACGTCCAGTGGATGTACGACTGGTTCGTGGCCCATGCGGGCAAGGGGCTGGCCTACGAGTACTACTTCAACAACTGCGACCCGAACAACGTCGGTTCGAACCTGTACCGACCGCTCAGCGCCGCGTGTCTCTACCTGAACCGGCAGGCGGGCGCCCGCTATAAACAGCTCTACTCCAGGCAGTAGGGTCCGGGGGTGATGCCGGGTGCCGCCCGCCGACGACGATCAGTGGGCGGCACCCCTCCCCCCGAGGAGGTCCTCAGCCGGGCCGCCGGTCGCGGCAGGGGCGTAGCTCGACCGATTCGTAGGCCGCCGGGATGTACCACGATTCGCGGCCGTCGTCCCACCGGACGATGAACGGTGGCCGGCCGCTCTCGCCGCGAATCTTGAGTATCACACCGTGGCGCTCGGTACGACCCGTTGCCGAATTACGCACGACGAGGCGGTCCCCGACCCTGGCGTACATGATGTTTCCGGTGTACATCAAGATTCCCTCCCGCGATCTGTTCGCGGCCCGTTCGCGGCCTGTTCCGGCATCAGTGCGCCACCACTCCGTCGAACAGGTCGGTTTCCACGCCGGAACCCGAGCCCGGGCCCACCGTCCCCCGGGCCAGCACGAAGTTCTCGGTGGCCTTCGCTGACCGGCCGTTCCCGTCGACCAGGGCGAAGAAGAATCCGTCCACGGTCATCTGGCTGCGGTGGGCCCGCATCGCCGCGATCTTCGCGGCGAAGAAGCCCGGCGCCTCGATCGTCGTGGTGACCTTGGTATCGGGAACCGACAGCAGCATGTCCGAGGGCATCGTGATCCCCTCGGGGACCGTCTTCGCCAGGTCGGACCGCCAGATGCGGTCTACCGCGGACTCGACCGCGGAGTGGAACAGCGCCGTCTCGTACAACTTCGAGACCTGCCAGGTCGGACCCGCGTCGGGAGCGAAGTCCGGATCGGCCGCGTCGGCGAAGGCCCGGGCGGTGACGTCGTGCGCCCTGATGTGATCGGGATGGCCGTAGTCCCCGATCGCGTCGTAGGTCACCATCACCTGCGGCCGAACCTCCCGCACGATCCGCACGAACGCCTCGGACGCGTCGTCCATGTTCGCCCGCCAGAAGCAGCGCGGGTCGTCGTTCGCGGGGCTGTCCAACATGCCGCTGTCCCGCCAACGACCGGCGCCCCCGAGGAAGCGGTAGTCGCTGACACCGAGCTCGGCACACGCCCGTTCCAGCTCCCCGATCCGGTATCCGCCGAGCTGGTCCGCGCGGTCCGCCCGCAGGTCGGTCAGCTCGGGGAGCAGCACCTCGCCCATCTCGCCCAGCGTGCACGTGACAAGGACCACCTGGGTGTCGGGATCGGCGGCGTAGCGGGCCATCGTCGCCCCGGTCGCGATCGTCTCGTCGTCGGGATGAGCATGGACGAACACGATCCGACGGGCAGGCAGCGCACCGGAACCTTGAGTAACCGGCATGGCTTGACGGTAGGGGCGACCCACGGACGGCGCATCTCGACCATCGAACCGGTAACTTACGGATACAGAGCCCGCAATCGCGCCGTTAACCCATAAGAGATAAATAGCTCACAGATCGACGAATCGACGAAGGCGGACGGAAAGAACAAAGATCTTCATCCAAGCATGATCCGGGGAACGGGAAGGGCATGAGTGATGCACCCGCCAGACAGGACGTCCGATGGACTCGGGAGGCCATTCGCCGAGTCGAGGCCGACACCAACAGATCGGCGGACACCCACCTGTTCCCCCTGCACCTGTGGCCGGCGGAACGGGGCGTGGACATCTATCTGAAGGACGAGTCGACGCATCCCACCGGCTCGTTGAAACACCGCCTGGCCCGGTCGCTGTTCCTCTACGGGCTGTGCAACGGCTGGATCCGGGAGGGGACGACGATCGTCGAGGCGTCCTCCGGGTCGACGGCGGTCTCGGAGGCCTACTTCGCCCGCATGCTCGGACTCCCCTTCATCGCCGTCATGCCCGCCTCGACCAGCGCTCAGAAGATCGCCCTGATCGAACGTGAGCGGGGTCGCTGCCATCTGGTGGCGGACGCCACCACGGTGTACGCGGAGGCCAGGCGGCTTGGCCGAGGCCACGAACGGTCACTACATGGACCAGTTCACCTACGCGGAACGAGCGACGGACTGGCGCGGCAACAACAACATCGCCGAATCGATCTTCAATCAGATGGCGTTGGATCGCCATCCCATCCCCACCTGGATCGTCGTCGGCGCCGGCACCGGGGGCACCAGCGCCACGATCGGGCGTTATCTGCGGTACCGGCAGCACAACTGCGCGCTGTGCGTCGTCGATCCCGAGGGCTCGACGTTCCACCGCGCCTGGTCCACCGGCGACCCGCACGCCACCGGCGGGCACTCCCGCATCGAGGGCATCGGCCGCCCACAGGTGGAGCCGAGCTTCCTCCCCGACGTCGTCGACCGGATGATCACCGTGCCCGACGTGGCGTCCGTCGCGGCCATGTTGTTCCTGGAGACGCTGACGGGCCGCCGGACGGGTGCCTCCACCGGGACGAACCTCTGGGGCGCGGTGCGGCTCGCCTGCGAACTGGTGTCCTCTGGTCACCGCGGCAGCGTGGTCACCCTGATCTGCGACGGCGGCGAACGGTACGCCGACACGTACTATTCCGGTTCCTGGCTCGACGCGGCCGGCCTCGACCCGCGGCCGTTCACCGAGATCCTGCGCCAAGCCGTGACCTCCACAACCTGGCCGGGCTGACACGGCCTGGCCGGCGCGGTGGCGACCCACCGAAAGCGATGCTACGGTTCCTCCGATCACTAAATGCCACCGGCAAATTACCTACTGCAGTGATTTTATGCGGAACCTGTCGCAGGACCCGGCCGGACAACGACCGGCGGACTCCGAGCCCGCCCGGCACGGCGGGACGATTCTAATCGCCGAGGACGACGCCGCGTTGCTCGAGGTCGCCCGGCGGATCCTGAGCCGCAACGGCTACGAGGTGCTGGCGGCTTCCACCGCCCTCGACGCGTGCTCGATCGCGATCGAGCACCGGGGCGACATCCACCTGCTGCTCACGGACGTCATCATGCCGCGCATGCAGGGCAGGGAACTCGCGAACCGCATCCGGGCCCAGCAACCCGGCATCCGGGTGCTCTACATGTCGGGCTACGCCGATCCCGTCCTCACCGCGCAGGGGAAGCTGGACCCGGGGGTATCGCTGTTGACCAAACCTTTCTCCGAACGCACCCTGCTGGACAAGGTCCGGCAGGTCCTCGATGCTCCCCGCTGACCGGCCGCGTACCCGGGGGGACGCAGGGACGTTCAGGGAGAGACCGGCCGTCCGCGCAGGACGATGAGGTCCGGGGCGCCGAGCACCGCGACGTCGGCCCGCGGGTCGCTCGGATACACCACCAGATCGGCCCAGGCGCCCTCGGACAGGCCCGGATAACCGAGCCAGGAGCGGGCCCCCCAGGTCGCCGCGTCGAGCGCGGCCGCCGCCGGCAGCCCGGCCAGGCGGAGCTCGGCCACCTCCGCGGCGACCAGCCCGTGCGGGAGGCTTCCCCCGGCGTCGGTACCGACGAAGATCGGGATGCCGGCATCGTAGGCCGCCCGCACGGTGTCATGGCGCCGGGCGTGCAGGGCGCGCATGTGCCGGGCATAGGCGGGGAACTTCGCCTCGGCGCCCGCGGTGATGTCCTCGAAGGTCGAGATGTTCACCAGGGTCGGCACGATGGCGACCCCCCGCTCGGCGAACAGCGGGATCGTGTGCTCGGTGAGACCGGTGGCGTGCTCGATGCAGTCGATCCCCGCCTCGACGAGATCCGCGAGGGAGTCCTCGGCGAAGCAGTGGGCGGTGACTCGGGCTCCGGCGGCGTGCGCCGCGTCGATCGCGGCCTTCGCCACGTCCGCGGGCCAGCACGACGCCAGGTCGCCCAGCCCGCGGTCGATCCAGTCGCCGACGAGCTTCACCCACCCGTCGCCCCGGTCGGCCTGCGCGAGGACCTCGGCGACGAGGTCGGCCGGCTCGACCTCCGCCGCGTAGTTGCGGAGGTAGCGCCGGGGCCGGGCGATGTGCCGGCCGGCCCGCACCAGCCGGGGCAGGTCGTCACGGGCGTCGATCCACCGGGTGTCGGCCGGGGAGCCGGCGTCGCGCAGCAGCAGCGCGCCCGCCGCCCGGTCGGTGATGATCTGCTGCTCGGTGGTGGGCCTGTCGACGGCGCCGTGCGCAGCGAGGCCGACATGGCAGTGAGCGTCGACGAGGCCGGGCAACACCCATCCGGAGACCGTCCGTACGTCCCGGGCCGCCGCACCGGTGGGGGCGGAGAAGGTGATCCGGCCGTCGACGACCCAGACCTCGTCACGGACATCCGTCGGACCGACCAGCACGCCGCCACGGATCCGCAGCGTCGGCACGCTCATATTCACGTCATATCCCTATCACCGTCGTCCGGTCACCGTCGTCCGGTCACCGGCGCGCCGGCACCAGGCCCGTGGCGAGGACGCGCCGCCTGATCGGGCCCCGGAAGCACTCAGACGTCGAGCTGCGACTCGACGGCGCGCAGCCGATGACGGGCCAGCGCGAGGTTCGCGCGCGACTTGTCGAGCACCAGATAGAGGAACAGGCCACGGCCGGAATGGCTCTGCAACAACCGGATCAGGTGATACTGGCGACCCAGCGTGATCAGGATGTCCTCGATGGTGTCCTGAAGCCCGAGACTCTCCATCGTCCGAATCTTCGCCCGGATGACCTCGGTGTTTCCGGCCGCGGCGATCTCGAGATCGATCGCATGCGTGTTACCGGCCGTTCCGAGGGTCATTCCACTGGTGAAGTCGACGAGGGCAGCCCCAAGCGCCCCGCTTATCTCGAGCGATTCCTTCAGGGCAATGTCGACGCTGTTCATATCGCCTCCCGTGTGTTCGAGGTCGACGGCAGCTCCGACGCTGCCCCCGTTGTGCACTGGCGCCAGTTCACGCGAACAGCGTGTTGGCAGTGGTCCCCGCAACCAGTCCCCCCGCAGCCAGTCCCCGTAGACCGGAAACCGCCCGATCTACGACCGCTCGCACAACTTTAAGCCCACCCGACCGGATCGCGTGCGGGTGGGCGGAAAAAATGGGCTCGGTGGACGGGCGGACCACACGCCGAACCAGAAAAAGAGATGGCGATTCACTCGAAAAAACCCGACCGCCCCGCCGCGAAAGGTCCACCTCATCGAATATGTTGCACGAGAGCCTGAAGATGACAGATCACGTGCCGGCGGAGGTCGGTCCGGCGAGGAGTCGGGTGCCGTCGGGAAGGTTGCCCGAGGCTTCGGCGTCGCGGAGGTACTCCCACAGGACCCGTTGCAACTCGACGGCGGCACGGGTCGGCTCGACGTCGCGGCGACGCGCCAGCCCGATGGTGCGTTGCAGCCCCGGGAGCACGAACGGGGTGACCCGCATGCCGAGCCGGTGGGCAACCGTGCTCGGAATCACCGCGCTGCCCAGACCCGCCGCGACGAAACCGAGCACGGCGTCCATCTCCCCGCCCTCGATCGCGAAAATCGGCTCGAATCCGGCCTCCCGGCAGGCCGTCACGGTGGCCTCCCGCAGGTCGTAGCCGCGGCGGAACATCACCATCGGGTGGTTGCGCAGATCGGCCACGGTTAGCGGGCGCCCGGCGACGATCGGTGGCTCGTCCAGCGACGAGACGAGGACCAGGCTCTCGCGGATCAGCGGCGAGGTCGCCAGTGCCGGGTCGCTGCTCTGCAGCGGAAGGATGATCAACGCCAGGTCCAGGCTGCCCGCGGCCAGATCGCGGACAAGGTCGCGTGATCCCCCCTCCTCGACCAGCAGGCGGATGCCCGGGTACCGCTGGTGGAACAGTCGCAGCACGTCGGGCAGGAAGCCGGTGCACAGGCTCGGGGTGGCACCGAGGCGCACCGTGCCGTGGCGCAGGTCGAGCAGCTCGGTGACCCGCTGGCGGGCGGTCTCGGTGTCGGTGAGGATGCGCCGGGCGAGCGGCAGGAGCGTCTCCCCCGCCGGGGTCAGGCTGATGTTCCCCCGCGCGCGGTTAAACAAAGGTGTGCCCAGCTCCTGCTCCAAGGCGCGGATCTGCTGGGACAGGGACGGCTGGGCGACATGCACCCGCTGGGCGGCCCGGGTGAAGTGCCGGGTCTCCGCGACGGCGACGAAATAGGCGAGCTGGTGGAGCTGCACGCCGCCAGCGTAGACGTCGATAGGACGGCACTATCGAGTCCAGGTTTATCATGTCTTGGACCACTGGAGGGAGTGCGCTCTAGGGTGCGCTCGTGGCTGTGACAACCCCGGCGCGATCGGCGTCCCCTGCGCCCACCCCGCGGCCCCCGCGATCTTCGTCCGTCCTGCGCAACCTGTGGCGGTCAACCATCGGCAAAAAGACCGTGATGGCCGTCACCGGGCTGCTGATGCTCCTGTTCCTGATCGCTCACATGCTCGGGAACCTGAAGATTTTCTTCGGCCCTAACGACTTCGACCAGTACGCCGGCTGGCTCCGGGCGATCGGCGAGCCGATCCTGCACGATACGTGGTACCTATGGATCCAACGCGTCGTGCTGGTGCTGGCCGTGGGCCTGCACGCGGTGTCCGCGTACCAGCTCAGCCGGCGTGACCTGCGGGCCCGGCCGACAAAGTACGTCCACCGCCAACGAGCCCGGGCCAGCTATGCCACGCATGTGATGCGCTACGGGGGAATCACCCTCGCGTTGTTCATCGTGTACCACATCCTCGATTTCACGACGCTGACCCTCAACCGACACGGGGTCGAAGGTGCCGCCTACGACAACGTCGTGTCGAGTTTCAGCGTGTGGTGGGTCACGCTCATCTACATCGCCGCCATGATTTCCCTCGGGCTCCACATCCAGCACGGCTTCTGGAGTGCGGCCCAGACGCTCGGTGTCAACAACCCAAAACGGGACCGAGTTTTCAAGGCCTCCGCCAATGCCCTCGCGGTTCTCCTCACGGTGGGATTCGTGATCGTCCCGGTGTCGGTTCTCGCCGGCCTGGTGGATTGACGGCACGGCACTGGGCCGACGGGTCGCTGGGCCGACGGGTCACTGCACTGGTGGATTGAACAGCCGACGGCTCCGCGGCCAACATTGCGCGGCGCGGTGCCGGAAGCATGGGAAGGGCTGACATGTCGTTTTACAACCTCGGTGCCGACATCGCCGACACCGCGGCGCCGGACGTACCGATCGAGCAACGCTGGGACAAGCGACGCTTCACCGCCAAGCTGGTCAACCCGGCCAACCGGCGCCGCCACACCGTGATCGTCGTCGGCACGGGGCTCGCCGGTGGCGCCGCCGGCGCCACCCTCGCCGAGCAGGGCTACCGGGTCATCCAGTTCTGCTACCAGGACTCGCCGCGCCGGGCGCACTCCATCGCCGCCCAGGGCGGCATCAACGCGGCGAAGAACTACCGCAACGACGGCGACTCGGTCCACCGGCTGTTCTACGACACGGTGAAGGGCGGCGACTTCCGCTCCCGGGAGTCCAACGTCTACCGTCTCGCGCAGACGTCCACCCAGATCATCGACCAGTGCGTGGCGCAGGGTGTGCCCTTCGCCCGGGAGTACGGCGGCCTGCTCGACACCCGCTCGTTCGGCGGTGTGCAGGTCTCGCGGACCTTCTACGCCCGGGGCCAGACGGGTCAGCAGCTGCTGATCGGCGCCTACCAGGCGCTGTCCCGGCAGATCGACGCCGGCGGCGTGGAGATACACCCGCGCACCGAGATGCTCGACCTGATCGTCATCAACGGGCACGCCCGCGGCATCGTCGCCCGCGACCTGGTCACCGGCCAGGTCTCCACCTACCTCGCCGACGCCGTCGTGCTCGCCACCGGCGGGTACGGCAACGTGTTCTACCTGTCGACGAACGCCAAGAACTCCAATGCCAGCGCGATCTGGCGGGCGCACCGGCGCGGGGCGTATTTCGCCAACCCGTGCTACACCCAGATCCATCCGACCTGCATCCCCCGCTCCGGCGACTACCAGGGCAAGCTCACGCTGATGAGCGAGTCGCTGCGCAACGACGGCCGCATCTGGGTGCCGAAGAAGGCGGGCGACACCCGCTCGCCCGACACCATCCCGGAGAACGAGCGCAACTACTACCTCGAGCGGATCTACCCGGGGTTCGGCAACCTGGTCCCCCGTGACATCGCATCGCGGGCGGCGAAGTACCAGTGCGACGCCGGCCGCGGCGTAGGCCCGGGCGGGCTCGGCGTCTACCTCGACTTCGCCGACGCCATCAAGCGGATGGGCGAGGACAAGGTCCGCGAGAAGTACGGCAACCTGTTCGAGATGTACGAGCGGATCACCGCCGAGGACCCGTACAAGGTGCCGATGCGGATCTACCCGGCCGTCCACTACACCATGGGCGGGCTGTGGGTGGGCTACGATCTGCAGAGCAGCATTCCGGGGCTCTTCGTGATCGGGGAGGCGAACTTCTCCGACCACGGCGCCAACCGTCTCGGCGCGAGCGCGCTGATGCAGGGTCTCGCCGACGGCTACTTCGTGCTGCCGCCCATGCTGGGTGACTACATCGCCTCGACGAAGCTGGGCGCGGTCGACGCGAGCCATCCCGCGGTCGCGGAGACGGCGGCCGAGGCGACGGGCCGGCTGACCCGCCTGCTCACCGTGAACGGCGACCGCACCGTCGACTCGTTCCACCGTGAGCTCGGCGAGATCATGTGGGACGAGTGCGGGATGGCGCGCAGCGAGGACGGCCTGCGCAAGGCGCTGGGGCGTCTTCCGGAGCTGCGCGAGGAGTTCTGGCGACAGGTCAAGGTGCCAGGCGGCGCGGGTAGTGTCAACCAGAGCCTGGAGCGGGCGAACCGGGTGTCGGACTTCCTCGAACTCGGCGAGCTGATGTGCGTCGACGCCCTGCACCGCGAGGAGTCCTGCGGGGGGCACTTCCGGGTCGAGAGCCAGACCCCGGACGGCGAGGCCCTTCGCGACGACGACCGGTTCGCCTACGTCGGGGCCTGGGAGTTCGCCGGCACGGAAACCCCGCCGGTGCTGCACCGCGAGGTTCTGGAGTTCGAGCACGTCCACCTCGCCCAGCGTAACTACGCGTGAGGCGGTGCCGGTCAATGGATCACGACTGTACGAGGAGCCGACCGTGAAGCTCACCCTTCAGATCTGGCGCCAGGCCGGACCGGACGAGCCAGGCCGCATGGTCACCTACGAGGTGCCCGACGCGAACCCGGACATGTCCTTCCTCGAACTGCTCGACGTGCTCAACGAGCGACTGACCCTGCAGGGCGAGGAGCCAGTCAGCTTCGACCACGACTGCCGCGAGGGCATCTGCGGCGCCTGCGGAGTGGTCATCAACGGCCAGGCCCACGGCCCCCGGGAACGAACCACCACCTGCCAGCTGCATGTGCGGGAGTTCTCCGACGGGGACGTCATCGACGTCGAGCCGTGGCGCTCGGTCGCATTCGGCGTCGTCCGCGACCTGATGGTGGACCGCTCCGGCCTCGACCGGATCATCCAGGCCGGCGGCTACATCAGCGCCCCGACGGGCAGCGCCCCCGAGGCGCACTCCACCCCGGTGCCCAAGGCCGTCGCGGACACGGCGTTCGACAACGCCACCTGCATCGGCTGCGGCGCCTGCGTCGCGGCCTGCCCCAACGGCTCGGCCATGCTGTTCACCTCGGCGAAGGTCGTGCACCTCAACAGCCTGCCCCAGGGCGCTCCGGAGCGGGCGAGCCGCACGCTCAACCTGGTCGAGGCCATGGATGCCGAGGGCTTCGGCGGGTGCACCAACACCGGGGAGTGCACCGTCGCCTGCCCGAAGGGCATCCCGCTGGACAGCATCGCCACGCTCAACCGCGAGGTCCTGCGGGCCTCGATCGGCCTCCGGTAGAGCGGAGAAGTGTGGAGGGTTAGGCACGGTCCAGAGACCGTGGACCGTGCCTAACCCTCCACCGAAAAGGAGCTCTTCGCGGTACGGCGGATCCGGCGGCGCGGGAGGATAATGGCGGCGGTGGGAAATCACCCGATCAAGGCGGACGTGACGGGATCGACGGACACGACCCGACCGGCCGGGAACGCCGCGGGGCTGAGCGCGCCGCACGGGTCACGCCTGCGTCCGGGGCACGCCGTTCCCGACCAGGTGGCGGTGATCGGCGGCGGGATGGTCGGGCTGTGCGTGGCGTGGTTCCTCCAGGACCACGGCAGGCGGGTGACGGTCTTCGACCGCGACCACCTCACCGCCGGGCCCACCTGGGCCGGAGCCGGATCGTCCTGGGGCAACGCCGGCTGGCTCACCCCGGGGCTCGCGACGCCCCTGCCGGAGCCCGCGGTCCTGCGCTACGGGCTGCGGGTGCTCCTGCGCCCGGACTCACCGGTGTACGTGCCTCCGGTCGCCGATCCGGGGCTCGCCCGCTTCATCGCCGGATTCGTCCGGCACAGCACGACCGCACGGTGGCGAACCGCCATGCGTGCGCTGGTGCCGTTGACCCGTGCTGCTCTCGGTGCCTTCGACGAGCTCGCGGCGGGCGGCGTGACCGCGCCGACCCGCGCCGCCAACCCGTTCCTGGCCGGCTATCGCGCCCGGTCCGGCCTCGACGCCCTCCTGACGGAGCTCGCCGAGATCCGGGCGACCGGCCAGCCCGTCGATGCCGAGGTGCTGGGCCCGGCGGCCGCCCGCGACCTCGAACCTCTGCTGTCCGAGCAGGTCCGGTACGTCGTGTCCGTGCATGGGCAGCGGTTCTGCGATCCCGGCCGCTTCGTCGCCGCCCTCGCCGACAGCGTCCGGGAACGCGGCGGCCTCGTGCACGAGGCGATGGCCATCGACGAGGTGCGCGAGGCAGGTGGCCGGGTGGAACTGCTCGGGCCAGGGGGGCCCGGTGGGCCTTACGACGCGGCGGTAATCGCCACCGGCGCCTGGCTTCCCCGGCTGGCCCGTCCGTTCGGGGTCCGCCTTCCCGTCCAGGCCGGTCGCGGATACAGCTTCCTGGTCGCGACCGAGCAGCCGCCGAGCGGTCCGATCTACTTCCCCACCTCCCGGGTGGCCTGCACTCCCCTGGGGGACGGCCTGCGGGTCGCCGGCATGATGGAGTTCCGCCATCCGGACGCGGCGGCCGACCCGCGGCGCATCCGGGCGGTGGTCGAGGCGACCCGCGGCCTGCTGCGCGGAGTGGACCTGGACACCCGCACCGCCGAATGGGTGGGACCACGCCCGTGCACCCCGGACGGTCTGCCGCTGATCGGCCCGACCACCTCGCCGCGTGTCTTCATCGCCGGCGGGCACGGCATGTGGGGCATCACCCTCGGCCCGGTCACCGGCCGCCTCCTCGCCGACGCCATCGCCACCGGTTCGCCCGCGGCCGAGCTGTCGCCGTTCGATCCGCTGCGTTGATGGCGAAGCGGATCAGGCCCCGATGCGGGCGACTCGATGCGGGTGAAGGGTCAGAACTCTCTGTAGTCAGAGTAGTCAGTTCTGGGCTTGAGATGACCTTTGGGATGACCAGGGAGGGACGACCGGCAGCCCCTGCACCTCCAATCGCTCCGCGACGGGCAACGGCTGCGGGCGCACGGTGAGCGCCGGGCCGCCTACCGGCTCCCGGACCTTGATTTCCAGGGTCCGGGTCTGGCCGCGATCGACGGTAAGATAGGTGGAGAGCACGGGATGCCCGGACTCGGAACCGCTGGCAAGGCCGATGGGCACACCGTCGAGCCGGGCACCGACGAGCCAGCTGCCTCGGCCCGTGTACACCGAGAGCCAGAGATTGTTCTGCGCCCGGGGATTCCCAGCGGCGTCCTTGAGATCCTGCCGGTGGCGCACATAGGCCGGCAGCCCGTCCGGGGCGGCGTTGGTGAGCCGGATCGTGATCGTCGCCACGCCGGCGCCGTTCGGCTGCCGCTGCAGGCGGTAGGTGGTCTGCCGCCGTAGCCAGTAGTCCAGCTTGCTCGCCGTCGCGTTCTGGGTGACGACCCCGAGAAACGGCCCGGGCACGTCCGGCAGCGCACCACCCAGCGCCGTGGACGAAAGAATCCGCTGCTCCTCGGCGTGGTTGCTGGATATTTCCAGCCGGCCCTCGCGAGCGGCCCGTCCCAGCGCGGTCACGAGTTTCGTCGTATCACCGGCTCCCGACTCCACGGCCGCATAGACGGCCTGACCGACCTGGGCGAAGAAGCGGTCGCGGGCGGCCGCGTCCATGATCTTGCCATAGACGCGCGACTCGACGAGATCGACCAGGTGCTCCGCGGCCACCGACGTGCCGTCGGGGAGCACCGCGGGCCGGCTCGCGGCGAGAAGATACGACAACGTCGTGGGGTCGACGCTGATCGTGCCGTCGACGTCGAGGCCCGTGCCGGCCCGGTAGAACGCGCTGTAGAGCCTGCCGGCCATCGGGTAGTCGGGGGTCAGGTTGATATTCGCCCAGATACGGTCGGGCCAGAAGGCGCCGTAACGGGCCGCGAACGGGACCGGCAGCCTCGTCGCGGGTCGCTGCTGGGTGGGGCCGCCCGGCAGAGCACCATTGCCCGAGATGCCGTCGAGGGACAGCCGCCCGTGCTCCGCGGTCAGCAGGCCGAACCCACCGATGATCCCCCCGTTGGCGCGGGACTCGGCCGGGTTCTGGACGATCAGCAGGTAGCGACGGGCACCGCCCCCGCCGAGCATGGCGGGACCGACCCGGGCGGCCAGAACGACGGTGCCCAGCGCACCGGACAGGCGCCGGCTCCGGTCGATCATCTCGGCGCGGGCGTCGGCGATGCCGCTGGCCCGCCCGGCCCATCCGCAGTCGGGTACGTTCTCCACTGCCGCCTGCAACGCGGAGATGGCGTTGAAGGATCGCTCGGCCGGGCGGCGGACCGCGGCAAGCGCCCGGACATTGATCGTCATACGCTGGCGCAGCACCCGCGGATCGAGGGAGGGACCCAGGTCGGCCACGGCCGGCAGGCTGGTGCCGGCGACCGCGTCCACCTCTCGGATCAGTGTTGCCGCCGAGCGCAGCGGGCAGCCGGCGACGGGCAGCCGCCCGAACGCCGACCACACCGGATCCGAGGTCAGGGCCCGCGCATCGGTGGCCCGCCGCTGGATCTGCTCGAGCTGCGACCGCAACTCGGCCTCGCGGGGAAAGTCTCCGCTCAGAACCTGCCGCTGCAGGACGGCGATCCGCTGCCTGGCCTCGTCAAGACGGGACTTGGCCAGTAGTCCGCGCACGACCACCCAGGCGGTCATCGCCACCAGCACGACGAGGGCCGTCGCGACCCCGGCGGCCAGCCGGCGGTACCGGGCCCGGCGACCACGATGACGCCGGCGACCACGGCCGACGCGGTGCTGCCCCGCCCCGGCCTCGCCACCGCCACCCACGTCCCGCCCACCCACGCCACCTTCACCCACGTCCCGCCCACCTATGTTCCGCCCACCCACGTCCCGCCCGCCCACGGGCGCCCGCGTGAGCAGGTCCGGAACCCGGTCCAGGTCCGGAACCGGATCTAGGCCCACCGGATCCGGGCCCGGAGCGGACCCGGTGCTCTCCCCCGGTGGCGAACCCGTCATGGGGAGAACGGCGGCCGGGTCGCGCCGTCGTCATCCGGCGTCGTCCCGCCAGCCGGATCCGTACCGCGCGGTGTCCTTCCGCCGACGGAGATGATCTCCTCGGCCGATCCGCGTGCCGCCGGCACCCTGACGTGCGGTCCGCCGCTCGGGCCGGTCGTGGCGCTCGGGCCGGTCGTGGCGCCGTCGGGCAGCGGGTCCCGCGCCGAGCTCGGCTCGTCGCCACCGTCGACTATCCCGAGACGCTCCGTGGTGGCGGGAACCGGCGTCGCGGCCGGAGCAGGAGAAGCCGGAGCCGGTGGCGGCAGCGCCGGTGACGGAGGCGAGATGACCGGCCAGGCGGGCCGGACTCCGGAATCGGGCGTCGGGATCTCCAGGGTTCGGGGCGAGGAGGTCCTGGCGTGCCGGCCGCGTGGCGCGTAACCGTCGCGCGGGCCGTAGTCGTAGGCGTCGGGTCCCTTGACCGGCACCATGTTCAGCACGGTGCCGATCATCCGGGCGTCGACCGCCCGCAGCGCCTCGACGGCCCGCCGGAGGTGCTCGCGGCGGGTCCGACCGGCCCGCATCACCAGCAGAACCCCCTCGACCCGGGTGGCGAGCACGGCCGCGTCGGTCACCGGTAGCAGGGGCGGGGCGTCGACCAGGATGATGTCGAAGCGGGCGGACAGCAGGTTGATGAGTTCGGCCATGCCCTTGGAGCCGAGCAGCTCGCTGGGATTCGGCGGGATGGGGCCGCTGGCGAGGACCTCTACGCGCCCCTCCCCGACCCGGCCCTCCCCCCAGGGCTGCAGGACGTCGTCGAGGTCCGCGGCGCCGATGAGGACCGAGGTGAGCCCGGCGGCGGACTCGACCCCGAGGTACTCGCCGAACGACGGCCGTCGCAGGTCCCCCTCGATCAGGCAGACCCGCGCACCGCCCTGCGCCAGGGTGATCGCGAGGTTGCAGGCCACGGTGGTCTTGCCCTCACCGGAGACCGCACTGCTCACCAGGATCGATCGAGGTCCGGTGTCCACCTCGATGAACTGCAGGTTGGTCCGCAGCTGGCGGAACGCCTCCGCCCGGGCCGAGCGGGGCCCGGTGTTGACAATGAGGGGATGCCGGGCGGCGGCACCGTCGTAGCCGATGACGGCGAGGTTGGGCAGCTCGGTCGTCTCACGGGCGTCGTCCTCACTGGACACGCTCGTGTCGAGGCGGTACCGGACGACCGCGGCGGCGATGCCGACGATCAGCCCGAGCAGCACTCCGAGCGCGAGGTCGCGGATCGGCTGGGGCGAGACGGGCGAGACGGGCAGCTTCGCGTGTTCCCAGACAGTCACCCGCACGGAGGGCGGTTCGTCGACCGACGGCGTCTCGATCTCCGCAATGGTGGTGGAGAACGCCTCACCGACAGCATCTGCGATGATCATGGCTCGTCTCGGGTCGGGATCGCGCACGACGGTCTGGAGCAGCACGGTGTCCGGGACGGCGTGCGCGCTGATCTGGGCCCGCAGGGCCTCCGGAGTCGCGTGCAGGTGCAGGCGTGCGATCACGGCCGTCGCCACCCGCTCGCTGGCCACCAGGTTGGCGTAGGACTTGACGCGTTGCTGGGAGAACAGGCCTCCCTGGTAGGCCGAGACGGCTCCGGCGCCGTTGTCCGACGAGGAGACGACCATCGTCACCGAGGCGGCGTACTCTTTCGTCGTTCGCCAGGTCGCCGTGGCGGCCAGCAGCCCGCCGAGGACCATGCCGGCAATCATGATCATCCAGCTTCGGCGCAGAACACGGACGTAGTCGCGCAGCTCCACCCGTCGACCACCCTCCCGGGACCTCGGTCCCGACCACTCACCGTCATCGAAGACTGACTCAACATACTCGATGGGTAGTCATTCTTTTACTCTTAGCCACGCTTACTCTATGGCCCCATGTGGAGACGTAGAGTAGACGGAGTGAGTCATGGTCGGTGGACAGCACACATCGCACGGCGCGCCTCCCGGCTCAACCTCCGCCAGCGGGTTGGCCTGCAGATCACTCTGGACAGCGCGGCGCTGGTCCTGGGCCTCATCTCGGCCCAGATCGGCCGCTTGGACTTCACTCTCGGCGCGCTGAGCGATCTCGGCTTCTGGGTCATCTGCACGCTCGCCGTCTGCGTGCTCCACTTCCTGGGCACCGCCCTGCACCTCTACCTGGGGCGCTACCGCTTCGGCGGCTTCGAGGAGGTCCTCGGCCTGCTCGTGTCGGTCCTGCTCACGGTCGTCAGCGTGGTCGTCGTCATCGCCGTGTTCGGCTCCCCGAGACCCGTCCCGCTGAGCGTGCCGCCGCTGGGCGGCGCGGTGGCCCTGGTCGTGATGTTCGGCATCCGCTACCTCTGGCGGCTGACCGAGGAACACCTCCGCCGGCCGAACAGGGACCACGCCGAACCGCTCCTCGTGTTCGGCGCCGGTGACGGGGCCGAACGGGTACTGGCGGCCATGCTGCGCACCCGGGACAGTCCCTACTACCCGGTCGCGCTGCTCGACGACGACCCGAGCACGCACAACCTCCAGCTGCTCGGGGTCCGGGTACGTGGTGGCCGGGAGCGGATCGGCGCCGTCGCCGAGTCGACCGGGGCCAGGACCCTGCTCGTGGCGATCCCCAGCGCCGACGGCACACTGCTGCGGGAGATCAGCGCAATCGCCGAGGGCGCCGGGCTGACCGTGAAGGTGCTTCCCCGCGTCGCGGACCTGATCGACGGGCGGGTCGGCGTCGGGGACATCCGTGACCTCGACCTCGCCGACCTCCTCGGCCGGCGGCAGATCCGCACCGACATGTCCGCCGCCGCGAGCTACATCGCGGGCCGACGGGTGCTCGTGACGGGGGCGGGCGGATCGATCGGCTCGGAGCTGTGCCGGCAGATCTCCGGCTACGGGCCGGCCGAACTGATCATGCTGGACCGGGACGAGTCGGCACTGCGCGCGGTGCAGCTGTCGATCTCCGGCCGGGCGATGCTCGACGACGACGCCATCGTGCTGGGCGACATCCGCGACATCGACCTGATGACCACGCTGTTCACGGAGCGCCGGCCCGAGGTCGTCTTCCACGCCGCCGCGCTCAAACACCTCCCGTTGCTCGAACGCTTCCCCGGCGAGTCAGTGAAGACCAACGTCTGGGGCACTCTGACGATCCTGGAGACGGCCGTGGCCTGCGGCGTCGACCGGCTGGTCAACATCTCCACGGACAAGGCGGCGAACCCGACGAGCGCCCTCGGCTACTCGAAGCGGATCACCGAGCGGCTCACCGCGTGCCTCGCCCGCCGGGCCCGCGGAACGCTGGTCAGCGTCCGGTTCGGCAACGTCCTGGGCAGCAACGGCTCCGTCCTGACCGTCTTCGCCGGCCAGCTGGCCGCCGGCGGGCCGATCACCGTCACCCACCCCGAGGTCACCCGGTACTTCATGACCATCCACGAGGCGGTGCAGCTGGTCCTGCAGGCTGGGGCGCTGGGATCACCCGGCGAGGCCCTCGTCCTCGACATGGGCGAGCCGGTGCGCATCGCGGACGTGGCCGCCCGGCTCGTGGCTCGGGAGAACCGGCCGATCGAGATCGTCTACACCGGGCTCGGCCGCGGCGAGAAGCTCCATGAGGAGCTCCTCGGCGCAGGCGAGGACGACCATCGACCGCACCACCCGCTGATCTCGCACGTGGGCGTGCCCGCCCTGGACCCGACCCATGCCCTCGCCCTCGATCCCTGGGCCCCGCCGGAAGAGGTGCTGGCCGAACTCGCGGCCCTCGCCGGCACGGACGCCGCGGCGGACGAGGTCCCGGCCGGCGCGGACGTGACCGGGCGGATTCCCATCCAGCCCACGGCGTCCAACCGTCGACCGCACCCGGCCCGGTAACCCGTTCGGGAAGGTCAAAAAGTCGTGAATGCCGACGATGGCAAGCGGATCGTTACAGCGATCCACATCACGGCGTGCCGTCACGGCGTGCCGTCACTGCCGCCTCGCACGGGGGCCGCACTCGCCGGTGCACGGGCCCCAGCCGTCACGGGAGGACGGCTGGGGCCGGTGCCCGGTCCGCCCCCAGCCGGTCGGCGTACCAGGCCACGGTTGCCGTCAACGCGGTGGTGAGATCCGCCCCGGGCGCGTCCGGGAACAGCGAACGCATCGTCGTCGTGTCCGCCTGGGAGTCCCGGATCTCCCCGGGCCGGGGCGCGGCGTGCTCGACGACCAGCCGCCGGCCGAGGATCCCCTCCAGCCGGACGATCAGGGTGAGCAGGTCGGTACGGGTCCCGGACCCGATGTCGACCGGGTGTGGATGGGTCAGCCGGCGGCGCACCGCATCGCACAGCATCCCGGTGACCAGCTCGACAGGGATGAAATCGCGCGTCTGCCGGCCGTCCCCGTGCACCGTCAGCGGCCGGCCGGCCAACGCAGCCTCGATAAAGGTCGGCACCACGGCCGCGTACGTGTGCCCGGCGGACTGGTACGGGCCGAACACGTCGAACAGTCTGACCGTGAGCACCGGCAGACCGAAACTGGCCTGGTAGGACAGCGCATATCCCTCGGCGGCGAGCTTCGAGGCCGCGAAGGGACTGCGCGGAAGGCACGGGGTGCCCGCCGACCGCGGCAGCGGGCCCGCGCCATCGGCGGCCGACCGGTCATCGGCCGCCGGTTGAACACCAGCGGCCGATTGATCACCATAGACCGATGAGGAGGACACGACGACGACGTGCGTCTCGGCCCGGTGGGCGACGCCGAGCACCGTCAGGGTGCCGGTCGCGTTCACCGCGTGGGTGGCCATCGGGTCGAGCAACGACCGTTCGACCGACGGCCGGGCAGCCAGGTGCACGATGCTCGACGCTCCGGTGCACGCCTGTTCGACCAGCGTCCGGTCGGTCACGCTGCCGACGACGAGCTCGGCCGGCAGCCCGGCGAGCTTCGACAGGGCCCCGGTGCTCAGATCGTCGATCACGACGACCTCCGCGCCCGCCGCGAGGATCGCTCTGGTCAGGTGGGCCCCGATGAAGCCGGCCCCACCCGTCACGACTACCTTCACCATTCATCACCCTTCGAGATAATGATGATACGAATAGTAGTATAATCGGTCGCCTGCGCCGGCTATCTCTTCACGAAGAGCGACACCACGCCATCCAGAAGGTCAAATCGACTACTCTGAGTGTCAGATTGAACTCGTCTAGATAGGGGGCTACGGTCGCCGCGTGCCCGCTCACCTGCGCTCGCTGGTCATCGTGGGCGCGGGAGGGCACGGCCGGGAACTGCTCGATCTGGTGGAGGCGGTCAACGCGGCCACCGAGGGTCCCCGCTACGACGTCCTCGGCTTCGTCGATGACGACCGCGTGGACCCGGATCCACTCGCCCGGCGCGGAGCCGCGCTCCTCGGTGGACTCGACCTGCTCGATCGGCTCGACGCCGACTACCTGATCGGCTTCGCCGACGCGGCCACCCGGTCCCGCGTCGACCGGTACGCCAGCGCCCGCGGCCGGCGACCGGCGACCCTCGTCCACCCCCGGGCCAGCGTCGGAGGTGACGTGAAGCTCGGGCCGGGTACCGTCGTCTGTGCTCTCGCCAGCATCACCACCAACGTCGAAACCGGCCGGCACGTAGTGGTGAACATCGGCGCCAGCGTGGCGCACGACTGCCGCCTGGGCGACTATGTCACGGTCGCGCCGGGGGCCCGGCTCTCCGGTGCGGTCGCCATCGGCGCGCGGGCGTGGATCGGCGCGCAGGCGAGCATCGTCGGCCTGCGCAGCATCGGCGACGGAGCGGTTGTGGGAGCCGGGTCCGTCGTCACCGACGACATCCGGGCCGCGCAGGTCGTCGCCGGGGTGCCCGCCCGGCCGATCCACATCGCACCCGAGCACGCCGCACCCGAGCAGCCGCAACCCGAGTCAGGTGGGGCACACACGACGGCGAGGCTCGCCAGCCCTCCGCCCAGTCAGCGGGACGCCCCACCGTGTGGCTGATCCGCACCCCTGACCCGACTGCGCCCCTGACCCGACTGCGCCCAACGGGCCCGGCGGCACCACCTCGGGCTCTACGATCAGCGTGTGGAGCGATGGTTCAACATGTCGGGTTGCGATAACGCGCGAGATCTGGGTGGGCTGCCTACCCTGGACGGTGCAACCACCCGATGGGGGGTGTTCCTGCGCACCGACTCCGTCCAGGCCCTGACGGGCGGTGACGTGCTCACGCTGCGGGAGACATTCGGGCTACGCATGGTCATCGACCTACGGGCCAAGGAGGAGGCGGAGCGGGAGGGCCGCGGGCCGCTCGCCTACGAACCGGTCGCTTACCACAACCTGTCCTTTCTCCCCGGTGAATGGGTGATGCCGGACGACCCGCGCTACCCTGCCATCGTCAAGGACCGCGACTCAGCCGACCGAATCGAGCACTACCTGGACTACCTGCGCCTGGCCGGGGACTCGGTGGCCAGGGCGCTGCACCTGCTGGCCCAGCCGGCGGCGGGCCCGGCCCTGTTCCACTGCGCGGCGGGAAAGGACCGTACCGGCGTGCTCGCTGCCCTGCTCCTCAGTCTCGTCGGCGTGCACCCCGAGGCGATCATCGCCGACTACGTCCAGACGAACGAGCGCATCGACCGGGTCAACGCCCGCCTGGCCGACCGACCGTCCTATAACCACTCGGTGACCTCGCTCACCTCGGGCCAGCTGGCCTGCCGGCCCGAGGTCATGCGGGGCTTTCTGGCCGGTGTCGACACCGGTTGAGGCGGTCCCGCGGCCTGGGCTCGGCACACCGGTCTCACCGAGACCGACCTGCGGTCACTGCGCACGGCCCTGGTTGGATAGCTTCGCGTGGACGAAGACCCTCGGGACGTGGCATGACGACGTGGGCAACGGGACACCCCCGATCCCGGGGACGGACAATGTGCGGATGATCAATGGGGCGCCCGCACGTTCTACCCTGGCCGCGTTCATCGTCATCACCCTGATGAGCGGCTGTGGCGTACTGCGGTACCCCCACCTCGACGTGCCCGACGACCTGGTCCCGGTCTTCCGGTCCGCGGCGGCGACCTACGGTGTCCTGACCGCCGCGCAGCTCGCGGCGCAGGCCCGGGTGGAGAGCAAGTTCGACGCGCAGGCGGTCTCGCGCGCCGGCGCCCGGGGCATCATGCAGTTCCTCCCCACCACCTGGGCCGAATTCGGGATCGACGGCAACCACGACGGGATCACCGACCCACTCGACCCGCTCGACGCCATCCCGTCCGCGGCCTTCTACGAGGCCCGGCTCGCCCAGGAGGTCGGGTATCTACCCGGCGACCGGGTCTCGCTGATCCTGGCCGCCTACAACGCCGGCCCGAGCGCCGTGCGAACCGCCGGGGGCATCCCCGACTTCCAGGAGACCAGGGCCTACGTGGCGAAGGTCCACGGCTGGGCGGACACCTACTCCGACCGGCTCTGACGCCCGGTGACCGGCAGACGCCCGGTGACCGGCAGACGCCCGGTGACCGGCAGAGTCGTGGCGATGGCTCATAGGACCCGGAGTGCCTCGCCGGCCACGGCAACCTCGTCCCCCGGCGCGAGCTGCCGGCCCCGCCGGGTCTCGACCTCCCCGTTGACCCGCACCATCCCGCCCGCGAGCAGCTCCTTCACCTCGGACCCGGCCTCGACCACATCCGCGAGCTTGAGGAACTGCCCCAGCCGTATCCCGTCTCCACGAATGCTCACCTCGCGCATACCCGCAGCATCCCGCATCGCCTCCGCTCCCGCCCCACTCCCGCTCCTGTGGCCTTCCCGCCTCGGCACCATCCCCCGTTCGGTGAATTCCACGCCCGGGACCAGGCCCGACCGACCGGGGTATCCCGAACCACCCGTCGGAGCCACCTGCCGGGACCGGCAATGCGCCGAGACCAGCGACGTGCCGGGACCCGCAATACACAGGGGTGCGGGACGGCTGAGGCATGCTGACGGGCGTGGCAGCCTCCTCCTCGGATTCCTCCTCGGACGCAGCGACCGGGACAGCCCGCCTTGAACCGGGGGCACCCCCCGTCCCCACACCGGCATCCGAGACCGAGCCGAGCCCCGAAACCGAGCCGGTGCCGGAGCAATCCGTCGACTACCCGGAGCCGCGTATCCCTGATCTGGGCAATCCGTGGTCGGCCGGCGGGGCCAGCCCCAGACCCGACGGCGACCAAGCCCGACCCACATCGACCGGGAGCACACCCGGCGGAGAAAGCACCAGCGAGGTGATCCGCCGGGTGGAACGGTCGAGCGGGATGCTCGCCTCCCGGGCGGCGGCCCGGATGGCGGAGGCGCTGCCCTGGTTCCCAGCCATGTCGGCCAGTCACCGCGCCGGAATTCAGCTCGTGGTGCAGGCCGGCATCTCGTCGTTCGTGGAGTGGTGCCGGCGGCCCGACCACGCCCGGGATCTGTCCGAGGACGTCTTCCGGGTCGCCCCGCGGGAACTCGTCCGCGCCGTGACCTTCCGCCGGCTCGTCGATCTGGTCCGGGTCGCGGTGGAGGCGATCGAGGCCGAGGTGCCGAACCTGGCCGGCCCGGAGCACGAGCAACGGCTGCTCGCCGATGTCCTGCGCTACTCCCGTGACATCGCGTTCGCCGGCGCGGTCGTCTACGCCCGCGCCGCCGAGGAACGCGGTGCCTGGGATGCCCGGCTGGAGGCGCTGGTCGTCGACCACGTGGTCCGGGGCGAGGTCGACCGGGCACTGCCGTCACGGGCAGCCGCGGTGGGCTGGCGTAACCCGCCGTCCGTCACCGTCATCATCGGCACGGCCGGGAGCAACTCGCCGGAGGTGGTGGTCGACGAGGCGCACCGGCTCGCCCGCATGGCCCAACTGGAGGTTCTCGCCGGGGTCCACCATGATCGCCTGGTGATGGTGGTCGGCGGGAATTTCACTGCCGGCAGGGACGGCATCGGCCGTCCCGAGATGACCCTCCAGCCGGAGAACAGCGTCGAACCTCCCCCCACCGCGGGTACCCGCCCGGCCGGCGGCACCGCGCCGGTGAACACCGTCCTCGACGCGGCCCGGGCGCTGCTTCCCGCCTGCGGGCCGGGCCCGGTGGTGATCGGCCCGGTGGTCGGTGACCTGACCGGGGCACCGCACGCGGCGCGGGTCGCCCTCGCCGCCACGGACGTGGTCGCCGCCTGGCCGGCCGCGCCCCGGCCGGTCATGGCCCGGGCCCTGCTCCCGGAACTCGCCCTCGCGGGGAACGTTGACGCCCGGCGGGCGCTCATCGACGAGGTGTACGTCCCGCTGCGCGACGCCGGTACCCCGCTACTGGAGACCGCCGGGGCCTATCTCGACTTCGGCTCGTCGCTGGAGGCGACGGCCCGGGCGCTGTATCTCCACACCAACACGGTCCGTTACCGACTCCGTAAGGCCGCCGAGGTGTGCGGGCTGGATCCGGCGGACCACCGCGAACGCTTCATCCTGCATATTGCGCTCGTTCTGGGACGCCTCGACGGTGTGTTACCTACAGGAAAAACATGATCGTTCAAGTCCTCCCACACCCCTCTCACCCCCGCGCGAGAATGGTCACATCGAACTACTTTGCAGGTCCGTCATGCCATTCCAGGCCGATGTCAGCGTCGCGCAGTAACGTCCGATCCAAACAGATCGGTTTGTAGGACACCTACAACATCCGGTCGACACATCGGTGAGTAGCCGCCAGCGACAACCAGTCCTCGTGAAGGGTTAGGTGAACAGGTGCTCGCGATCCTCGCGCCCGGCCAGGGTGCACAGACCCCCGGACAGCTCCGCGCCTGGCGCGGTCTCGAGGGGGCGGAGGAACGGCTGCGCTGGTGGTCCGCCGCAGCCGGGATCGACCTGCTCGAAGCCGGGTGCGAGGCGCCCGCCGAGACAATCCGGGATACGGCGATCGCCCAGCCGTTGATCGTCGCGAGCGGGCTGGTCGCGGCCGAACAGCTCGGGCTGCCGGTCACCTCCCCGGTCGGATCGGACACCCTGGTGCTGGCCGGTCACAGCGTCGGCGAGATCACCGCTGCGGCCCTCACCGGTACCCTCACCGCCGAGGAGGCCCTCGTCCTGGTGGCCCTGCGGGGACGCGCGATGGCCGAGGCATCCGCCCGGGTCGAGACCGGCATGACGGCGCTGCTCGGCGGTGATCCCGAGGCGGTGACCGCCCGGTTGAGCGAACTCGGCCTGACCGCCGCCAACCGCAACGGTGCCGGGCAGATCGTCGCCGCCGGCACCGCCCGCGACCTCGCCCGGCTCGCCGCGGAGCCGCCCGCGGGTGTCCGGCCGCGTCCCCTGTCCGTCGCCGGCGCTTTTCACACCCGGCACATGTCCTCCGCGCGCGACGCGCTGGCCGCGGTCGCGGGCGGCATCCGGCCCGGGGTGCCGCGGGCCGCCGCGCTGTCCAACGCCGACGGGGCGATCGTCACCGACCCGGCCGAGCTGATCAGCCGGCTGGTGGCCCAGGTCGCGGCGCCGGTCCGGTGGGACCTGTGTCTCGCGACGCTGCGCGATCTCGGGGTCGGTGCGGTCGTCGAACTCCCCCCGGCCGGTGCTCTCGCCGGGCTCGCCCGCCGGGAACTGCCCGGTGTCACGATCCACGCGGTGAAGAGCCCCGACGACCTGCCCGCGGCCCGCGAGCTGGTCGCCGAGTACCTCGGCGACCAGCTCCTGAGCGCGAGCCCGGCGGGCCCGGCCCCCGGAACTCCACCGGGCTCGACGACGGACGACGCCCTGGTGGGAGCGCAGGCATGACCGAGCTGACCGGTGCCCGCATGCTCGGCCTCGGCGTTTACCGCCCGGCCCGGGTGGTGACCAACGACGAGATCGCCCAGCGGGTCGATACCTCCGACGCCTGGATCCAGGCCCGTACCGGCATCGCCAGCCGGCGCATCGCCGACGACGAGGAGACCATCGTCGCGATGGGCGCCGCGGCCGCGGAGAAGGCGCTCGCCGCCGCCGGCCTCACCGCCGACTCGATCGATCTGGTGATCGGGGCGACCTGCACCTCTCCCTCCCAGATCCCGGGTGCCGGTCCGCAGATCGCCCATCGCATCGGGGCCGGCCAGGCCGGGGCGTTCGACATCAACGGCGCCTGCGCCGGTTTCAGCTACGCGGTGTCGACGGCCGCCGGCATGGTGCGCGCCGGCACCCTGCGCAACGTGCTCGTGGTGGCCACCGAAAGGCTGTCGGACTACACCGACTGGGACGATCGCAGCACCTGCATCCTGCTCGCCGACGGTGCCGGAGCAGCCGTGGTCGGCCCGGCGGAGACGAACGAGATCGGCCCCGCGGTCTGGGGGCACGACGGGTCCCGGCCCGAGACAATCCAGGTCCCCGGCTACGGCGACAACGTCTTCCGCATGGAGGGCCAGGCGGTGTTCCGCTGGGCGATCTCCCTGGTCCCGGTCCTCCGCCAGATCTGCGAGCAGGCCGGCGTGGCACCCGAGGACCTCGCGGGTATCGTTCCGCACCAGGCTAACCTGCGGGTCGTCGAAGCGTTGGTGACGGGTATCGGCGCCACGAACGCCGCCGTTGCCCGCGATGTGGTCGACGCCGGCAACACCTCCGCCGCAAGCATTCCGCTGGGACTCAGCCGGTTGCTGGAAAGCGGCGAGATCCGCCGGGGAGACCCGGTGCTGCTGTTCGGCTTCGGTGCCGGCCTGACCTACTGCGGGCAGCTCGTACGCTGCCCCTGACAACCTCGACCAACCCTCGACGCCGCGACCGTCCCGCACCGCACTGCGGCGAGGCGTCCGATGACCACCAGCCCGACCGCGCCCCTGATCCAGGCGCCCGCGCTTCCGCGCTGGTACGCGGCAGCCCCGCGCACCACCCGCCACCGACCGACAACATCCCATCAGGAGGAACAATCATGTCCCAAGCTGACATCCTCGCCGGTCTCGCCGTCATCCTCGAAGAGGTCGCCGGTGTCGACCCGGCCGACGTGACGGCCGACAAGACCTTCATCGACGACTTGGACGTGGACTCGCTGTCCATGGTCGAGGTGGTCGTCGCCGCGGAGGAGAAGTTCGGGGTGAAGATCCCGGACGACGACGTGAAGACCCTCAAGACCGTCGGTGACGCGGTTTCCTACATTCAGCGGGCAGGTGTCGCGGCGTGACCACGACCCCCAGGCAGGTCGTCGTCACCGGCCTCGGGGCTACCACTCCCCTCGGTGGCGATGTCGCCTCGACGTGGGAGGGTCTGCTCTCGGGCCGCTCCGGCGTCCGGCGTCTCACCGAGGACTGGGTCGAGCAGCTCCCGGTCCAGATCGCCGCGCCGCTGGCGGTGGAGCCGCCGCTGGGTCGGGTCGAGGCTCGTACCCTCGACCGCAGCCAGCAGCTGGCTCTGACCGCCGCGCGTGAGGCGTGGGCTGACGCGGGCTCACCCGCGGTCGACCAGGAGCGCCTCGCCGCGTGTGTGGCCTCGGGGATCGGGGGCGTGCTCACGCTGCTCCACCAGCATGACGTGATCCGGGAGAAGGGCCCCCGGCGGGTGTCCCCGCACCTGGTGCCGATGCTCATGCCGAACGGCCCGGCCAGCACCGTGGGCCTGGCGTTCGGCGCGAAGGCGGGGGTGCACGCCCCAGTCAGCGCGTGCGCCTCCGGGTCGGAGGCCATCGCGCTGGCGCTGGACATCATCCGGGCCGGGCGCGCCGACGTCGTGATCGCCGGCGGTAGCGAGGCGGCGATCTCGGCGCTGACCATGGCCGGCTTCGCGCAGATGCAGGCGCTGTCCCGCCGCAACGACGCACCCGAGGCCGCCTCCCGTCCGTTCGACAAGGCACGGGACGGCTTCGTGCTCGGCGAGGGCGCGGCGATCCTCATCCTCGAGTCGGCCGAGCACGCGGCCGCCCGCGGTGCCCGGGTTCACGGCACCCTGGCCGGCGCCGGCATCAGCTCGGACGCCTACCACATCGCCGCGCCGGAGCCGACCGGTGCCGGCGCGGCCCGGGCGATCCGGGCGGCGCTGCGGTCCGGCTCGTTGGAACCCCGTGACATCGTCCACGTCAACGCCCACGCCACGTCCACCCCCGCCGGTGACGCGGCGGAGGCGCTGGCGTTGCGCAGCGCCTTCGGCGACCACACCGACGAGATCGCGGTGACGTCGACCAAGTCGACCACCGGGCACCTGCTCGGTGCCGCCGGCGCGGTCGAGGCCGTGTTCAGCGTCTTGGCGCTGCGGGAACGCCTGGTTCCCGCGACGCGCAACCTCGATGCTCTCGACGACGAGATCGCGCTCGACGTCGTGCGGATCGACAACCGGACAATCGGCCCGGGCGCCGCGCTGTCGAACTCGTTCGGGTTCGGCGGTCACGACATCTGCCTGGCCTTCACCGCCTGACCAGCCGCACCACCATCCGCACCACCACCCGATGTCACCCGCCGCGGCGCCGGCCACCCCACCACCGCCGCGACACCGCCCGCCGTTCCGGCGAGCGTCATGATCGCCGGACCGAGTGCTCAGCGGAAGCCGGCGCATACCACAGGTGGTCGCGTATCGACCTCCTGCGAAGCAGTCCGACGCCGCTCAGGCAAGGAGACGCACGGTGAGTCTGTCCACGATCGACCGAGTCGACCCCCGCACGCCTCAGGCTCGGCTCGCCCGGTTTTTCGATTCAGACACCCTGTCGCTATTCGCGGTCGGCGACACGTCCGGAGTCGTTGCCGGGCAAGGGCTTATCGACGGGAACGAAATCGTCGCCTTCGCGACCGACCCGACGGTACAGGGTGGCGCAATGGGGCGCGACGGCTGTGCCCGCATCGTTCATGCCATCGAGTCCGCCGTCCGGATGAACTGCCCGGTCGTTGGGATCTGGCACTCGGGAGGCGCCCGGCTTCAGGAGGGTGTCGCCTCGCTTGACGGAGTCGGCCGGATCTTCGCCGCCACGGTGCGGGCCTCCGGCCGGATCCCGCAGCTCTCGCTCGTGCTCGGGGCCGCCGCCGGTGGGGCCGCCTACGGGCCGGCCCTGACCGACATCGTCATCATGGGCCCGGGGGCGAAGGTGTTCGTCACCGGCCCGGACGTGGTGCGTTCGGTGACCGGTGAGGAATGCACCGCCGACAGCCTGGGTGGGCCGGACGTGCACTCCAGGCGCAGCGGCGTCGTGCACGTGACCTGCGACTCCGAGGACGAGGCCGTCGAGCGGACCCGGGCGGTCGCGGTGCTGCTGGCCGATCAGCGCGACATCGGCCCCGTCACCGGACGCGAGCTCGGGGAACTGCTGCCCGACAATCCCCGGCGGGCCTACGACGTACGTCCGCTCGTGAAGGCGGTGCTCGACGACGAGGACGAGGCCGTCGAGCTGCACCCGAGGTGGGCGCCGAACATCGTGACGGTGCTGGGGCGCCTCGGCGAGCGTACCGTCGGGGTGGTCGCGAACAACCCGCTGCGCCGTGGTGGATGCCTTGACGCGACCTCGGCTGAGAAGGCCTCCCGGTTCGTCCGGATGTGCGACTCCTTCGGTGTTCCGCTGGTCGTGCTCGTCGACGTGCCCGGTTACCTGCCGGGTGTGGGCCAGGAATGGGAAGGCGTGGTCCGGCGGGGAGCGAAGCTGCTCTACGCCTTCTCCGAATGCACCGTGCCGCGCGTCACCGTCGTGACCCGCAAGGCGTACGGCGGCGCGTACATCGCAATGAACGCCAGCAGCCTGGGCGCGACCGCCGTGTACGCCTGGCCGACCGCCCAGGTCGCCGTCATGGGCGCCGAGGCCGCCGTCGGCATTCTGCACCGCCGCAAGCTCGCCGAGGTCCCGGCCCAGCGCCGCCCCAGCGTCCTGGCGGAGCTGACCGAGGAGCACATCCGCACCGTCGGTGGCATCGACCGCGCCGTGGAACTCGGCGTCGTCGACGCGGTCGTCACCCCCGCCGCCACCCGGGGCGCGGTTGCCTCCGCCCTCGCCGACGCACTGACCCGTTCCCGCACCGACAAGAACGTGCACGGCAACATCCCCCTGTAACATCCGGATCCCCCCGTTAGTACTGGGATTCCGGCAGCACAAGATCCCCGATAACACCGGATCCCCGATAACACAAGATCCCGGTAACCGGGCGGCGACCATGGCAGCCGCCCGCCACGCGCCGGCTGCGACCCGCGGACCTCGGGTCGCAGCCGGCGCTTCGCATAGCGGGCCGCGATGCGGTGAACTCCAACCGACACCCCGCCCGTATCGCCAGGGCCACTCCTGTCTCTTATACCTTCTCCGAGCCCACGAGACAAGAGTCAATCTCTTATGCCGTCTTCCTCTTGAAAAA
>NZ_CDWTMG010000030.1:0-32797 GCF_977945845.1 Frankia sp. CcMO1 | reverse complement strand
GCGCCGCATCCGCCCGGCACGCCGCGCGGGCCTCGGCGAGGGCTCGCCAACCGGCGTCCGCGGCGCCCAGCGCGGCGGAGACCCGGGCTCCCAGTTCCTCCGCCGTCCCGGCGACCGGCCCACCGACGGCGGCCAGCACCGGATGGGCGGTCGTGAGGATCTCGCCGGCCTGGCGGGGATGACCGCCCTCCAGGGCGCGGCGCACCGCGACGAGCGCCTCGGCCGCCTCCCTGGCCTGGCGCAGGCTGTGCCCGCAGTGCCGGCAGACGACCGCCGCCGCCTCGGTCATCGATCCGCAGGACGGGCAGGTGGTGTAGAGGTCGGTGTCGCAGTACCGGCAGTGCCGCACGGACCCGGCCGCCTCCGGCCGGCCGCATCCCGGGCATACCACATAGTCGACGACCCCGCCGACGTTCACCGCGGCGCCGAGCTCCCGGGCCGCCTCCAGGACGACGGACTTCGCCTGAGCCGCGGTCAGTCCGCGCCCGGTCGCGAGCGCCGCCCGGACGAGACCCTCGAAGGCGACCGCGGTGAGCTCGCCGTCGAGCACGACGTGTTCCTTGACCGCGGGCCGCAGCTCGTCCACGGCGTCCGCCATCAGCCCAACGGTGTACGCGGCGGGGTCACCCTCGATCAACCGGGCGGAGACGAGGGCGAGCAGGTCCGCGGTGACCGTCTTCTCCCGGTCATGGGGACGGTGGTGGTTGCCCGCCACCATCACGGCGTACGCGGCCCGCAGCCGCTCCGGTGAGGCGTCCGGGGCCAGCCCCAGGAAGGCCCACAGCGACGCCGTCGAGACCCGGTCCCCGCCGCGCAGGGCGCGCAGCTCGCCGAGCCGTTCAGAGATCTGCCGGCGGACCTCGGCCGGCAGCGGTTCGACGCCCCCGCCGACGGCGTCGATGATGATCTGCTCCCGGCTCAGACGAGCATCGAACTCCTCGACCGTCACCCCGGCGGCGACGGCGAGGCGGCGCAGGCCGTCCACCCGGGATGCCGGGATGCCGCCGAATCGCTCCCGGACGGTGGCGAGATAGCCGTCGACCTTGGCGAGACGCTCGGCGTCACCGCTACGCCGGGCCACCAGCACCCGGGCGCGGACCCGTTCCCGGGAGTCCGCGTCCCGCAGCGGCTCCTCCCATTCCGCCCGCCGACGGACAAGCTCGGCGGCAAGGGTCGCGTACTTCGCCGAGTTGCGTTCCCGCTGCAGGAAGGCGAGCACCCGCACCAGGTGCGCCCCGACGTCGGAGTCGGTGTACGCCACCGTCGGATCGAGACCCGCGAGGAGGAACGGGTCGGTGGTGTCCAGGGAGGCACAGGCCCGCAGCGGCGCCAGCACCCGCTGGCGATAGCCGCTGCCGTCGAACGCCGCGCTCACCGATCCACCTTCGTCCCACGTGCCCACCGCGCCCGCCATGCCCGCCGGGAATCGGCCGGCGGCCCGTCGTCAGGCGCCGATCGTGAAGCGGCCGTCGACCACTCCACACCTGAGAGTACGAAGCCGCGCCTCGGCGCGGGCAGCGGACGCCAGGTTGGCACCGCCCGCACGCACTGCGCGCACCCACGTCCCCGCGAGGCCTGGAAGGCGCTCCACCGGACGCGGTGCCTGGTCAGGCTGAACCCTATCCACTCCGGCGTCGGCCGCCGCGGGCCGGAACACTCGTGCGGGAACACTCGTGGGGAAGGCCGAACGGCCCCCTCGGGCACCGGCGCCGATCAGCCGGGGCCCGATCCGCCGGGGGGTCTCAGTCCCGCTGCTTGAGCAGGCTGACCTTCGCCGACTCGACGGCCCGCATCTCCTCCGAGCCGACCCCGGCGCGCACCTCGAGCACCAGGGGGGTGGCCGCGCCCTCGTGCGAGGCGGTGACCTGGATCGTCTGGTCCCCGCCCATCGTGAAGGTCACCTCAACGGGGGTGCCCAACGGGTGGCCAGGCGGAATCCCGCTGATGGAGCCGGCGACGATCACCTTGTTGTCGTCGATCGCCGTGGACTCGGCGGTGGTGCCCTGCTCGAAGACCCGGATGTCCACCTCGGCCTGATCGTCGACGACGGTGTAGAAGGTCCGGGTGACGGCGATAGGCAGCGGGTCGTTCTGGTGGGCGAGGAAGGCCGCGACCGGTGTGCCCCGATCCTCGGCGAAGATCCCGAAGCCACGCGACGTGACATTCGTCACCTTCGTGCGGACGAGATCAACCACGGAGGTGGTCGCGAGTCCCGCCTCCTCGGCGCTGGCGGCGGCCGCCTTCTCCACGTCCACGGCGTCAGCTGCGGCGAGTTCCTGGTCGGGACGTAGATGCCCGCTGGCGACCAGGTTCGCGTGGACCTCCCGCTCCAGCGCCTTCTTCTGCCCGTACACCGCGGCGCCCTTGGCGACGGCAAGATCGGGATCGGCAAGCCGGGAGGTGAGCCCGAAGGACTCCTGCAGCCGGCGGGCCACCGCCGGTGTCTTGCTCATGCCCCCCACCAGCAGGCACAAGTCGATCTTCTCGACGCCTTTCTCTCGGGCCGGCGCCAGCACCGAGCCGGTCAGGTCGAGAGTGCGCCGCAGCAGCGGGCCGGTGATCTCCTCGAAGACGGTCCGGGTCACCGGCACGCTTGTGCGTCTGCCGTTGTGCACGACCAGCACGTCGACGCTGTCCCGGCCGGACAACGCCAGCTTCGCGTCCTCGGCCGCGGCCAGCAGCTCCTGCTCGTCATAGACGTCGTCGAGCGGGTCGCCCGCGTCGGGCTGCGCCTCGGTGAACTTCTGCGCCAGGTAGCGGACGAGTTCATTGTCCCAGTCCGCACCGCCCAGCTCGTGGTCGCCATCCGTGGCGACCACGGTGATCGCGCCCTCGCTCAGCCTGATAACCGTGGTGTCGAACGTGCCACCGCCGAGGTCGTAGACCAGCACGGTCGACTCCTCGGCCCCGTCCTGGCCGAATCCGTAGGCGAAGGCGGCGGCGGTCGGCTCGTTGATGATGTCGACCACGTTGAGGTCGGCGAGCTCGCCGGCCAGCTTCGTCGCCTTGCGCTCCTCGTCACCGAAGTACGCGGGCACGGTGATCACTACATCGGTGACCGGGACACTGGTCGCGCGTTCGGCGTCCGCGGCGAGCGCCTTGAGCACCAGGCTCGACACCGCGGAGGCGCTGTACTCCGCGTCATGCGCCACGAACCGCCAGTCCGACGCGCCCATGTGCCGCTTGACCAGCCGGGCGACGTCGTCGGGACGGATGCGAGCCTGGCGTTTGGCCTGGGTTCCCACCACGAAAGAGGTTGGGCCCTCCGCCCCAGTGTCGAACAGGACGACCGAAGGCGTCGTCGGCTGGGACTCGATGTTGCGGATCACTTCCGGTCGGCCGTACTCGTCGACCTGGGCGATGCAGGAGTAGGTCGTGCCCAGGTCGATCCCGAACACCTTGGTGCCTGCCACCGTCTAATTCTTCCCTTCACAAGCCTCGTAGCGTTCGCCGCGGTGCCCGCCCTCCGCGGCTCAGCGCGATCGGTAGACCTCGGTCTCCGCCGGTCGGACGACCGTGGTCTCGCCGCGGACGAAGCCCGGACGAACAGTACGAGCGATAGTCCCGTCCCGTCCCGGGTCGTCCGTCAGCACCCGACGCACCCCCAGGTGCCGCGCCGGGTCGAAGGTCCCGCCCGGCACCGCTGTATACGGGCGGACGTCCACAGCGACATCGAGCACCTGGAGCAGCTGCTTACGCAGGATGCCGGCGACACTCTGCGGATCGTCGGCCCCCAGGCTATCCATTTGATCATGAAGTCGAATCAACCCCCGCAGAAGGGGAGCCATGGCTTCGGTAAGTTCACCACTACGTAGCCGGGCATTCTCAGCGTGCAATCGGTCCACGAGTTGGGTACCGTGCCGCCGTAGCCGGGCCAATTCGTCGACGCGGCTCGCGAGGCGTTCCAGCGCCACCGCCTGGACAGCACCGATCGAACCCACCAGATCCGTCCCGCCGCCGTCAGGGCCCGGGCTGCCCGCGGGGCAGGCCTGATCCGCCGGGCCGCCCTGAGGAACCTGATCATCCTGAGCCGCGGTGCCGCCGTGGCCGGCCGGGCCACGCTCCCCATCCCGTTGATCCGGGCCTGTCGGGGACCGTGTCGGCGTCGCCGGTCCGGCGTGCTCGGATGCCACGGCCGGCTCCGGCCCGCCGGGCCCGGCCTCGTCGGGGCCAGCCGCCCCGAGGTCCCCGCCCTCGGAACCGCCGTCCCGGAGATCACCGTTCTCGAGGTACTCCTGCCGGGAACCGTCGGGGGCGTAGGAACCGTCGCCAGGGTAGTCGCTGCCGTCCGCGCAAGGTCCGGCGCCGGGAAACGGGTCGGTTGCGCCGGGAAACTCATCCCGCGCCCCATACCCCGATCCGGCATGGTCCCCGTAGCCACTCGACCCGCCGTGGCTCGGCGGCGAGGGGGACCATGCCGAGGCGTTCCGTGCCGGGAACCGGTCCTCCCCCGGCGGATAGGCGTCCACCGGAACCTGCCGTCTCCGGCCCTGCTCCCAGCCGGCCGCTCGCGAAGGATCGGCGTATGCCGGGTCGGCCTGGCCCGGCTCGGCGCCAGGCACCGGCCCGCCGCGATCATCGGCGGAGTATCGCCCGGGTCGCTCCCGGCCTTGCCCGGAAGCCGGGTCACGATCAGGATGAGATCGGTGCCCGGGGTGGGCCCGCTGGTCGGAGCTCGCGCGGTCGGCGCGCGTCCGCTCGGGTGAGGGCTCGCGACGTGGCTGGAACATCGAGTATCGATCCTCCTCGCCGACGGGCGGCGGGACCGGATGGCTCATCGCGGGCTACCGGCGTCATTTGCGGCCAGCGGTCCAGTTCAGGCCCCAGCCGTAGGCCTCGTCAAGCTCGCGGTGACCGCTGACGTAGCGGACCTCCCGGCTGACCTTGAAGTCGTTGCCGGTATTGGTCAGCAGGGCAACGGCGCACATCCGGACGCCGCCGGCCCGCTCGTCCAGCCGGACCTCGATCGGGGCACCCTGCGCCGGAGTCAGGGTGACCACCGCGTCGGCCTGGTCGAACGAGGCCACCCCCTCGTAGATGAAGGCAAACACGAGGATGCGGCGGATCTGGGAGATGGCGGCGAGGTTCACGTACAGGTTCTCGCCACCGACCGCGGCGCCCGTGCGGTCGTCCGCGTCGAGGTTGATGAAGGGGGGGTCCGTGAAGGAGCCGAACGCATCGCCCAAGGCCTGGACCACACCCGCACGGCCGTCGGAGAGTTCGAACAACGCGGCGAGGTCGAGATCAATGCCGCCGCCCGCGGCGCCCAGCACCCGCTTGAGGAAGCCGCCCTTCTGCTGGCCGCCGCCCGGCTGCTGGTTCCAGTTGAGGTTCACGTGCAGCCGCCCGCCACCGCCCTGCTTGCTCAGCGAGACGGTCGGCGCGGATTTCGTCAGTGTCACCTTGCTCAGTGAGACCGAGCCGGAACCGGCCGCCGGGGTGGCGGGACGTTTGCTGTAGTCGATGCCCATGGTCCGCTCCCTCGCGGTAGCTGGGCGTCATCCATGATCAGATAATCATCGCCTGGCAGGATCGGACGCCGGTACCCGACGATGTCACATCCGCGGCGGTGCTCTCCAGACCGGCCGCCCGGGCCCGGTTGCGCCGGGCAGCTGTCACCGCCCGGCGCACGGCGCTACAGCGGGGCGCCGACGACCTCCCGTGGCTGCCCCGGGCCGCCCTCGCCCTCGCCCGGGACGGACCCGGCACCCGCCGAACCGCGCTCGGCGGACCGGTGGCGGATGGAGGACAGCAGCGACAGACCGATGAAAGCCACCCCGATGATACCGGTGACGATCTCCGGAACCTCGGTCTCGATCGAGATGCCCAGGATGACGGCCAGCGCCCCGATCGCATAGTGGGCACCGTGCTCGAGGTAGATGTATTCGCCGAGGGTGCCCCGCTGGACCAGGTAGACGGTCAGGGACCGGATGTACATCGCGCCAATCCCGAGGCCGGCCGCGATGATGAAGATGTTCTGGGAGATCGCGAAGGCACCGACGACCCCATCGAATGAGAACGACGCGTCGATGACCTCGAGGTAGAGGAAGAGGAACGCGGCGGCCTTGCCGGTGGCGAGCACCAACTTCGGCGGGCCGGCGGTGCCGTTCAACCGGGCCGGGGCCAAGCCGGCCGACTCGGCGGCGGAGCCGGAGTCGTCGTCATCGGCGCCCACACCGCGGGCCTCGAAGAACTCGCCGAGTCCCCGCACGCCCAGATAGGTCGCGAGCCCCGCCAGCCCGGAGAGCAGCACCTGCTGCTGGTGGCCGCCGGCGAAGGCCTGGCCGACCACCAGCAGGGCGATGAGCCCGAGCACGATCGGAACCACATCGAGCTGGCCCGCCCTGCGCAGCGGCTCCTCCAGCTTCTTGATCCACTGGATCTCCCGTTCGGGGTCGAACAAGAAGTCCAGGAACAGCATGAATAGGAAGATCCCGCCGAACGCGGCGATGGCCGGATGCGCGTCATCCAGTTTCTCCGCGTACCGGGCACTGTCGTTCAGCGCCAGGTCGAAGACCTCGACCGGACCGAGATGCGCGGTCAACGCCACGATGGCGATCGGGAAGACCAGACGCATGCCGAACACCGCGATCAGGATGCCGAACGTCAGGAAGATCTTCTGCCAGAACTGGCTCATCCGGCCAAGGATCGTCGCGTTGATGACGGCGTTGTCGAAGGACAAACTGATCTCGAGCACCGCGAGGATCGCGACAAGCGCCGCGGCCCGGGGGCCACCGATCACCCCCGCCGCGGCCACCCCGATAACAGTGATCCCCAAGGACCATCCGAAGACTCGCAAGGCGTGCACGCCTACCAACACCCTCCCGGACCGGTCGCCAGATCCCGGCCGCGCCGCGCGGGCGGATCCGCGGTCCGTCGGATCCCGCATCGCTCAAGCATCACCGGAGACCGCATCGTCCGCGGCCTACTGGCCCGGTGCGGCGGTCGTCGGCATCGTAACTGCTCGTCTGGTGGGCGCGACCTGACAAAAGTGCTACACCCGATGTGTATCGCTTTATCTGTACATGTCACCCACACACGGCCGGATCCCTAGTATCCGGTCATTACCGGACCGGCCGTCCGGACCCACCGGCCCGGTCAGACCCGCCGGCAGGTCGGGCCCGGTCGCCTGACCGAGCCCGACCGCGCACCCGGGGTTCAGACGTTGACGCCGAAGTCGCGCGCGATCCCGGTCAGACCCGAGGCGTAGCCCTGTCCGACGGCTCGGAACTTCCAGTCCGCGCCGTGCCGGTAAACCTCGCCGAACACCATAGCCGTCTCGGTGGAGGCGTCCTCGGTGAGGTCGTAGCGGGCGATCTCGCTGCCGCCGGCGCCGTTGACGATCCGGATGAAGGCGTTGCGGACCTGGCCGAAGCTCTGCTGCCGCGAGTCCGCGTCATAGATCGAGACCGGGAAGACAATCTTGTCAATCTCCGATGGCAGGGTCGTGAGGTTCACCATGATGGCCTCGTCGTCGCCCTCACCCTCGCCGGTCAGGTTGTCGCCCTGGTGCTCGATCGCGCCGTCGGGGCTCTTGAGGTTGTTGAAGAAGACGAAGTGCCCGTCCGACGCGACCTTGCCGTCGGCCCGGCACGCGATGGCGCTCGCGTCCAGGTCGAAGTCCGCGCCGGTTGTGCTCCGAACGTCCCAGCCGAGTCCGACCAGGATGTTGGTGAGTCCGGGCGCCTCCTTGGTCAGCGACACGTTGCCGCCCTTGCTGAGGCTGACTCCCACTGCTCTCCTCCTGCTGTGCGTTGTTCGAAAGGGCCGCTGTTCAGATGTTGCCGCTGTTCAGATGTCTCGGAGGCCGCTCAGGCGGCCCCCCGCGGAAGCCGTCGACCCGGGGCAAGGTGCGCCCCGGGTGTCCCCGGCATCCGGGCGCCGGCAGCCTACTGCGCGGCGTGAACGCCACAGTGACTCTCCGCCCGCGAAGGCCACGTGGCCGGAGTACTGTGCCCTGCGGGACGAACGAGTGGGCCGCGAGGTTCCCGCGGCCGGCGCCACATCGCCCCGGCGCCGTCCCGTTGCCGCGCCGGCTCCGCCCGGATCGTCCCGGTGCCGCTCGCCCTCCACGATCGAACCACCCCTTTACGCGCCGGTAACCGCAGCGGAACACCACCCAAGCTACCCCGACCCCACCACACAACATCACCACAATGATTCCGGAATGCGCCGGGCGTCCGCCGCCGGGGCCCGGTGACGCTCCGGCCTCGACCCCGCACCCGGAACACCACAACGGAGGAGGTTCGGACGTTCGACAGGGCCACAACTGGGGAACATCGCCTTCAGCGCGGGCCATCCGGGCGGGACGGACCGACCCACCCCAACGACAACAATCGCCCATGCGATGGTCGCGGGCAGTTCACACAGAGGTGTCGCCAATCGCCACGTGCAGGGCGGACCATTGAGGTGTGGTTCGTCTGGATAAGGTCGTCATGATGATCGGACGTTCAGTAGGCCGGGTTGTCATCTCCGATGTGACACCGACCGTCTCGTGTGGCCAGTGGCCGGCGCGGGCGGTCGCGGGCGAAATTCTCACCGTCGGTGCAACGGTGTTCCGCGAGGGTCATGACCTCATCGGCGCGAACGTTGTGCTGTCAGGTCCCGACGGGCAGGGAACTCCGTTCACCCGGATGCGGTCCGTTGGCCCCGGGACCGACCGTTACGAGGCGGAGATCACCGCCGGGACCGAAGGCCTGTGGGGATATCGGGTCGAGGCGTGGGCTGATCCGCTCGCCACCTGGCGGCACGGTATCGCCCTCAAGGTCGGCGCGGGCCAGAACACGGACGAACTCGCGGTGGACTTCGAGGACGGTGCGCGCCTGCTGCTGCGGGCCCTGCCCGGGCTCCCCGAACCGCGCCGGGCGGAGATCGCCCTCGCCGTGGCCGCGCTGCGCGACGACAATCGCACCGACCCCCGCGACCGGATCGCCGCGGCCCTCGATCCTCGGCTGGTGAGCCTGCTGGACGCCTGCCCGCTGCGCGAGCTGGTGACCCGCTCGCCGCTGTACCGGGTGTGGGTGGATCGTCGGCGCGCCCTCTACGGCAGCTGGTACGAGATGTTCCCGCGCTCGGAGGGCGCGAGCCTCGACCCGCCCCGGTCCGGGACCTTCCTCACCGCGGCCGAACGCCTGCCCGCGGTCGCGGCGATGGGCTTCGACGTGGTGTACCTGCCGCCGATCCATCCGATCGGCGAGGTCAACCGCAAGGGTCCCAACAACACCCTCACTCCCGGTCCGACAGACCCCGGCTCGCCGTGGGCCATCGGCAGCGAACACGGCGGCCACGACGCCGTGCATCCCGGCCTCGGCACGATCGACGACTTCGACCTGTTCGTCGCCCGGGCACGCTCGCTGGGCATGGAGATCGCGCTCGACCTCGCCCTGCAGTGCGCGCCGGACCATCCATGGGCGAAGCATCACCCGGAGTGGTTCGTCGTGCGCAGCGACGGCTCCATCGCCTACGCGGAGAATCCGCCGAAGAAGTACCAAGACATCTATCCGCTGAACTTCGACGCCGACCCGACCGGGCTCTACCAGGAGATACTACGCGTTGTCCGGTACTGGACTGCACACGGAGTACGAATCTTCCGTGTCGACAATCCGCACACAAAGCCCGTCGAGTTCTGGGAATGGCTCATCGCCCAGGTGAAGTCGACCGAACCGGATGTGCTCTTCCTCGCGGAGGCGTTCACCCGGCCGGCGATGATGCACACGCTCGCCAAGGTCGGTTTCACCCAATCATATACCTATTTCACCTGGCGCAACACGAAGTGGGAGCTCGAGAAGTACGCGCGCGAACTGGTGTCGGCCGCGCACTACATGCGGCCGAACTTCTTCGTCAACACCCCGGACATCCTGCCGGAGTACCTGCAGCACGGCGGCCCGGCGGCGTTCCAGATCCGGGCGGTGCTCGCGGCGACGCTGTCGCCGACCTGGGGCGTCTACGCCGGGTACGAGTTGCGCGAGAACACCCCGGTCCGACCGGGCAGCGAGGAGTACCTGGACTCCGAGAAGTACCAGTACCGGCCGCGCGACTGGGCCGCGGCGGAGCGTGCGGGCCAGTCGCTCGCGCCGTACCTGACCAGACTCAACCAGATCCGCCGCGCCCACCCCGCCCTGCAGTGGCTGCGCAACCTCCACTTCCACCATGCCGACGGGGACGAGATCATGGTCTTCTCCAAGCGGGTGGACTCCCTGCGAGCAGACGACACGGGTCCCGGGGACACGGCCGCTGCCGACACCGTGCTCGTCGTCGTCAACCTCGACCCGCACGCTCCCCGGGAGACCACCGTGCGGCTCGACATGCCGGCCCTCGGCCTCGGCTGGGAAGACTCCTTCGAGGTCACCGATGAGATCACTGGTGCCGCCTACGCGTGGGGCAAGCAGAACTACGTGCGGCTGGACCCGGCGGTCGAGCCCGCGCACGTCTTCGCTGTGCGGGCCCGGCCGTGATGGATTCTGAGCCTCTCAGCGAACCGATCGGCGAGCACACCCCCGGCCCGGCCCCCGCCATGCCGAGCGGGGAGACCTTACGCGACCCGCGCTGGTTCAAGCGGGCCGTGTTCTACGAGGTGCTCATCCGCGGCTTCGCGGACTCCAACGGCGACGGCACCGGGGACATTCGCGGCCTGATCTCCAGACTCGACTACCTGGAGTGGCTCGGCATCGACTGTCTGTGGCTGCTGCCAATCTACTCCTCGCCGTTGCGTGATGGCGGCTACGACATCAGTGACTACTTTCAGATCCTGCCGGAATTCGGCGACCTCGGCGACTTCGTCAGCCTGGTCGACGAGGCCCACCGCCGGGGCATCCGGATCATCGCGGATCTGGTGATGAACCACACCTCGGACGCCCATCCCTGGTTCCAGGCGTCCCGCTCCGACCCCGACGGGCCGTTCGGGGACTTCTACGTCTGGTCCGACAGCGACGAGCTGTACCCGGACGCCCGGATCATCTTCGTGGACACCGAGAAGTCGAACTGGTCGTGGGATCCGGTCCGCGGTCAGTACTACTGGCACCGTTTCTTCTCCCACCAGCCCGACCTGAACTATGACAACCCCGAGGTCCAGGAGGCGATGCTGGAGGTCCTGCGCTTCTGGCTCGATCTCGGCATCGACGGGTTCCGGCTCGACGCGGTCCCCTACCTCTATGTCCGGGAGAACACCAACGGCGAGAACCTGCCGGAGACCCACGAGTACCTCAAACGGGTCCGCAAGGAGGTCGACGCCAAGTACGCCGACCGTGTGCTGCTCGCCGAGGCGAACCAGTGGCCCTCCGACGTCGTCGAGTACTTCGGCAACGACGACGAGTGTCACATGGCGTTCCACTTCCCGTTGATGCCGCGCATCTTCATGGCGGTCCGGCGGGAGTCCCGCTACCCGATCTCGGAGATTCTCGCTCAGACGCCCCAGATCCCGCCGAACTGCCAGTGGGGCATCTTCCTGCGCAACCACGACGAGCTGACGCTCGAAATGGTGACCGACGAGGAACGGGACTACATGTGGGCCGAATACGCGAAAGATCCACATATGAAGGCCAACATCGGCATTCGTCGCCGGCTGGCGCCGCTGCTGGACAACAGCCGTGACCAGATGGAGCTGTTCACCGCGCTCCTGCTCTCGCTGCCCGGCTCGCCAGTGCTGTACTACGGCGACGAGATCGGGATGGGTGACAACATCTACCTGGGCGACCGGGACAGCGTCCGGACTCCGATGCAGTGGTCACCGGACCGTAACGCCGGTTTCTCCACCGCGGACCCGGCCCGGCTGTACCTTCCCCTGATCATGGATCCGGTCTACGGTTATCAGGCCCTGAACGTCGAGGCCGGACAGCGCATGCCGACCTCGTTCCTGGCCTGGACCAAGCGGATGATCGAGGTACGCAAGCGTCATCCGGTCTTTGGGCTCGGCGACTACACCGAGCTTGGCGCGTCCAATCCCTCGATCTTCGCCTTCGTCCGCGAGTTCGGCGACGACCGGGTCCTGTGCGTCGCGAATCTGTCCCGCTTCGCCCAGCCGGTGGAGCTCGATCTGCGTCGTTTCGAGGGATTGGTTCCGGTGGAACTGCTCGGCCGGGTGCACTTCCCGCCGATCGGCGAGCTTCCCTACCTGCTGACGCTGCCAGGTCACGGACATTACTGGTTCGCGGTGACCAGACCGGGGGAATTCACCCCCTAGCCGCGTTGGGCGGACCGGGGCAACGGACCGGGGCAACGGAGGCCGTCGGGGACCGTCGGTCAAGGAACAGTCAAGGAGCACCGGAACCGCCTGGACGACGCGCGGCCGGCCCGGGTCGGGCGAAAGGCTGCTATCGAGGCAGTCGACGTTAGGTTAGCTGGCATAATGATCGTTGAGGACGGGCACCGGGAGGTCGATGATGGGTGACCACCACGCGGAACTGACCGGCCTGTTGCGCGAGTGGCTCCCCCGGCAGCGATGGTTCGCCGGGAAGGGCAGATGCGGGGGTGGCCTGCGGATCCGCCACGACGTCATGGTCTTCGAACCGCTACGGCTGCTCGTCGTCGACGTCGACTACGACCACGGCCCGTCGGACCACTACCAGGTTCCGGTGGTCATCCGCTCGGACGCGCCCTTCGGCCACGAGGGCTTTCTGATCGGCGAGAGTGCCGGCGGCCTGGTCTACGACGGCCTGCACGACCCCGATGGCAGCTCGGCCCTGCTGAGCTTCCTCCGCCGGTCGACACACCGCGACGGCCTCGTCGCCGAGGCGCTGGAACCACTGGGCATCCTGCCCGCCCACGCCGTCGGCGCCGAGCAGTCCAACACCTCGATCGTCTACGGCGACGCCTACATCCTCAAGGTGTTCCGGCGGCTCTGGCCGGGCGTCAACCCCGATCTGGAGGTGACCCGGGCGCTGGCGGAGGCGGGCAGCACGCACGTGGCCCGCCCCGTCGCCTGGTACTCCGGCCGGGTCGACGGGACACCGACCACCTTCGGATTCCTCCAGGAGTACCTGCGCAGCGGCACCGAGGGCTGGCGGCTGGCGCTGGCCAGCGTGCGCGACCTGTACGCCGAGGCTGACCTGCACGCCGACGAGGTCGGCGGCGACTTCGCCGCGGAGGCCGAGCGGCTGGGTACCGCCACCGCCGAGGTGCACGCCGACCTCGCCCGGACGCTGCCAACGAGGCTCGCGACCGCCGACGCCCTGCGGTCCCTGGTGACCTACCTCCATGGCCGGCTGGACGCGGCGGTCGAGGCCGTCGCCGAGCTGCGTCCCTTCGAGGCGGCGATCCGCAAGAGCTACGACGAGGTGACGGGGACGTCGGCGCAGGCCGTCCATCCCCGGCCCTTCCAACGGCTGCACGGCGATCTGCACCTGGGTCAGGTCCTGCGGGTCGACTCGGGCTGGGTGCTGTTCGACTTCGAGGGGGAGCCGGTCCGCCCGGTCGCCGACCGCGTGGGGCTGGAGTCGCCGCTGCGCGACGTCGCCGGGATGCTGCGCTCGTTCGACTACGCGGCCCGGTCGATGCTGCTCGAACGCGGTGACGAGCCGTCGTTGGCCTACCGCGCCCAGGAGTGGGCAGATCGCAACCGGGAGGCGTTCTGCCGGGGCTACGGTGCCGCGGCCGGCCGCGATCCTCGTGAGGATGCCGTGGTGCTGCGTGCGTTCGAGCTCGACAAGGCCGTGTACGAGATCCTGTACGAGGCCCGCCACCGACCGGGGTGGATCGGGATCCCGCTGTCCTCGGTGGGACGACTGACCCGGTCCAGCCCGTCGGCGGGGTGAGCCACGGCCCGCCCCGGGCCGCGGCGGCCGCCCGGCAGCGGTGCCCGCGCCCGGGCGCGGATCAGCCAGAAGACCCGACAGAAGACCCGAAAAAATCATCGCGCAGAGAGGCAGGGGTGTCCCAGTGAACAACGGCGACGTCAACAACGGCACGGCGCGGACGGGACGCCTGGCCACCGGGCTCGCCCCCGACCGACCGAACCCCGGAGGGGTGGATACCGCCGTCCGCAACGGCGGTGGCCGGGTGGCGCTGGCGGACTGCGACGCCTCGTCCGCCGCCACCCAGCCTGGACAGACCGCCGACGATCCCGCCGTGCCGTCGGCCCCGCCCGCGGCCCCGCCCGCAGTCGCGGTCGCCCCTTCGGTCGGCCTGCCCCACGACGGCTTGGAGCGGGACGGCCTGGAGCGGGACGGCCTGGAGCGGCTGGTCAGCGGGGCGCATCACGACCCGCACGCGCTGCTCGGGGCGCACCCGCATCCCGGTAGCGACGCCACGGTCGTGCGGGTGCTGCGCCCCGATGCGAGGGCCGTGACCGTCCTCGTCGGGCCGGCCCGGTACCCGGCCACCCGGCTGCACAGCGGCGGGGTGTTCGGCGTGGCCGTGCCGGGAGTGCTGCCCGACTACCGCATCGAGGTGACCTACCCGGACGGCTCGTACCTCGTCGACGACCCCTACCGGCACCTGCCCACCCTCGGTGAGATGGACCTCCATCTGATCACCGAGGGCCGGCACGAACAGCTCTGGAAGGTGCTCGGGGCACATCCGCGCGCGCTGACGACGCCGGGCGGCGCCACGGTCACCGGGGTCAGCTTCGCCGTGTGGGCCCCCTCTGCGCGGGGGGTTCGGCTCGTCGGCGACTTCGACTTCTGGGACGGGCGCGCCTTCCCGATGCGCTCGCTCGGCCGCTCCGGGATCTGGGAGCTGTTCGTCCCCGGCGCCGGCACCGGCGCCCGGTACAAGTACGAAATCCTCGGCTTCGACGGGATCTGGCGGCAGAAGGCGGATCCGCTGGCGTTCCACACCGAGGTGCCGCCGGCCACCGCGAGCGTGGTGTTCGCCTCCGACTTCACCTGGAATGACGGCGCGTGGCTCGACCGGCGGGCCCGGACGGCTTGGCGCACCGAGCCGGTGAGCGTCTACGAGGTCCACCTGGGCTCCTGGCGGCGCGGGTTGTCCTACCGGGAACTCGCCGAGGAGCTGACCGCGTACGTCGTCGAGAACGGCTTCACCCACGTGGAGATGCTGCCCGTGGCCGAGCATCCCTTCGGCGGCTCCTGGGGCTACCAGGTGTCGGCCTACTACGCCCCGACGGCCCGCTTCGGCAGCCCCGACGAGTTCCGCCACCTTGTGGACACGCTGCACCGCGCCGGCATCGGGGTGATCGTCGACTGGGTGCCGGCGCACTTCCCCCGGGACACCTGGGCGCTGGGCCGCTTCGACGGCACCCCCCTGTACGAACATCCAGATCCACGCCGCGGTGAACAGCCCGACTGGGGTACCTACGTCTTCGACCTGGGCCGCCCCGAGGTACGCAACTTCCTCGTGGCAAACGCCCTGTACTGGTTCGAGGAATTCCACATCGATGGACTACGCGTCGACGCGGTCGCCTCGATGCTGTACCTCGACTACTCCCGGCCGGAGGGTGGCTGGCTGCCCAACATCCACGGCGGCCGGGAGAACCTCGATGCCGTCTCGTTCCTGCAGGAGACCAACGCCACCGTCTACCGCCGTTTCCCGGGCGCAATGATGATCGCGGAGGAGTCGACCGCGTGGCCCGGGGTCACCCGCCCCACCCACCTCGGCGGCTTGGGCTTCGGCTTCAAATGGAACATGGGGTGGATGCACGACACCCTCGACTACAACTCCCGGCTGCCGATCCACCGCATGTACCACCACCATCAGATGACCTTTTCGATGGTGTACGCATACTCGGAGAACTTCATCCTGCCGTTCAGCCACGACGAGGTGGTCCACGGCAAAGGTTCACTGCTACGCAAGATGCCCGGCGACCGCTGGGCACAGCGCGCGAACCTGCGGGCGCTGCTCGCCTACATGTGGGCGCATCCCGGCAAGAAGCTGCTCTTCATGGGCTGCGAGTTCGCCCAGGACAACGAGTGGAACGAGTCTGCGTCCCTCGAATGGCCCCTGCTGGACGATCCCGCCCACGCCGGTGTCGCGGACCTCGTGCGCGACCTGAACGGGCTCTACCGGACGATCCCGGCCCTGTACCAACACGACGCCGACCCGGCGGGCTTCTCCTGGATCGACGCGAACGACGCGGAGAACAACGTCTTCTCGTTCCTGCGCTGGTCGGGCGAGGACCCGGCGGGCGGCGTGCTGGCCTGCGTCGCCAACTTCGCCGGCATCGGGCACGAGGGCTACCGCATCGGGCTGCCGTTCCCCGGCCGCTGGCGCGAGATACTCAACACCGACGGGTACCGCTACGGCGGCGGCAACATCGGCAATCTCGGCTCAGTCCAGGCTGTCGAGGAGCCGCATCACGGTCTCGACGCCTCGGCAACCCTGACGCTGCCGCCCCTCGGGGCCATCTGGCTCTCCCCGCACCGGACGCCGTTCGGGGTTTCTGCCGGCCAGTGAATGTGGGGACCTGAGCACGGTCTGCGGTCCCTGGACCGTGCCTGGCTCCCCACAACCCGACTACCGTACGCTCAGAAGAGGGCGGCTGCCAGGGAGCGTCGGGCCGGGGCCACCGCGGGCTCCTCGTCACCCAACGCCTGGAACAGCCCGACGAGGTGCGCTCGGGCCCTTTCCCGCTCCGGCCCCGCCGTCCGGCGGACGACCTCGACGAGACCAGCGAGGGCCCCGGCCACGGCTCCCTGCGCGATGCCCAGGTCAGCCGCGGCGACCGCGGCCTCGACGTCGTCCGGATTCGCCGCCAGCCGGTTGCGGATGTCCACCGGATCGTACCCACGCACCCGGCGCAGCAGTTCGGCCCGCGCGAGCCCGGTCAGGGCCTCGGGATCCGCGGGCGCCTCGGTGAGCCGGATGCGATAGGACTCGACCGCGGTGTCGAAGTCGCCACGGGCAAGCGCCGCCTCGGCCGCCGCCACATGTGGGTCACGGGCGGGACCGCCCGCGGCTGCCGCGCCCGGGACTCCGCCCATCGCCTCGTCGACCAGGGAGAGCAGCTGATCGAGCCAGCTCCGCACCTCCCGTTCGGGCACGGCGCCGGTGAACTCCCCGATGATCCGCCCGCCGATCACCGCCTTCACCGCGGGGATGCCCTGCACGCCGGCGGCCTGCGCGAGGCCCGGGTTCGCATCGACGTCGATCTTGGCGAGGATCCACCGGCCGCCGTCCACCGCGGCGAGCTTCTCCAGGATCGGGCTGAGCTGCTTGCACGGGCCGCACCAGGAGGCCCAGAAGTCCAGCACTACGGGAACCTGCATCGACCGGCTGACCACGTCGGTGGCGAAGCTCGCCTCGGTGACGTCGATGACCACGGGCCCGGCTGGCGCGCCGGGACGGGCGTCCGGCGCGGCCGTGGCGGCGCTACTGGCGGGGGGAGGCGGGGTCGCCGGCTTCGGGTCGAGCGGGACGGCGCCGGCGAGGCGCAGACCGCCGAGGCTTTCGGGCAGACGTCCCGCGCCTCCCGCACCTCCCGCACCGCGCGGCGATCTGGATGGGACTGGTGGCCTACGTTGCATGCCTCCATCGTGGCATCTGGTTCCGGTCCGTGGACTCGGCACCGGACGACTTTCCCGGTCCTCATGTCCGCCTCGCCCAGGGTCAGACTCAGATCCCCAATCCGGGCCTGCGGGCAGCGGCCGGCGGTCAACGATCAGTGACGTCCGTGCCGGTCTCGTCCCCGGCCAGCAACCGGTCGACCGCGGCGACCTTCGTGTGCAGAGCGTCGGTGACTCCCGGGCGAAGATCGGCCTTCAGCACCAGACTCACCCGGCCAGCGCGGGCCGAGACCGCCTCGGTGGCCCGGCGGACGACGTCCATCACCTCGTCCCACTCGCCTTCGATCGTGGTGAACATGGCGGTCGTCTCATGGGGCAGCCCACTGGCCCGCACCACCCGGACCGCCTCGGCGACCAGATCCGCGACCCCCTCGCCCTGACCGATGGGCGTGACACTGAAGGCAACAAGCATGCGGTCAGACTTATCACGACAGTCCGCTCACCGCGCGTCGAACAACGCAGGGCCACTACCCTGCTACGCCGATGCACCGAGGTCGTCGGTAAGCTATTTGCATGTCACGAAACGTCGCGGGAAAACCGGCCGGCGATCCAGTTGAGCAAACCCGGGACAACGGTCTCTGACGGTACGCCCTACCATTGCCCGCCGTGGGGTGGAAGAAGACGGATAACGAGGCGTAGGTGGGGTCACGCATCTTGCTCGACGCGCTGACGGACCTGGCTGTGGTCATCGGCGCGGATGGTCGTGTCACCGACATGGGTGCCGCCGCCCGTGCCTTCCTCGGTGACCGGGTTCCCCGCGTCCCCCATCTGCGCGACCTTGTCGACGTCGTCGACCCCGCGTTCCGCCTCGCTCTCGGTGAGGCGGTGACGACCGCGCTGGGGCGGACCGGGCAGTGGCGTGGCTCGGTGGGACTCGTCGACCTGGCCGGGGCCACCGTGCCCCATCACGTGACGGTCCGGGTCGACCCGGAGGGCGGGCTGGTCGTCGTCGCTCGGGACACCAGCGACCAGCGCGCCCGCGAGGTCGCCGAGAACGAGTCACGGGCCAAGGACGAACTGATCGCCCGGCTCGGCCACGAATTGCGGACCCCGCTGAACGCCATGCTGGGCTTCGCGCAGCTGCTGGAACTCGAACCGCTCACCCCCGACCTCCACGACGACGTCGAGCGGATCATCACCGGTGGCCGCCACATGCAGGCGTTGATCGATGACGTGCTGGACCTAGCCAGGCTCCGCGCGGGCCGGGGGGACATCAACAAGGGGCCGGTCAACGTCCTCGACATCGTCCAGGGCGTGGTGGAGCTCGTCGAACCGCTCGCGGCGCAGCGCAGCATCCGGCGGGTGATCCATCCGGCGCTGCCGCTCGTCGCCGACGCGGACCGCCGCCGCCTGTGGCAAGTCCTGCTTAACCTGGTCGGTAACGCGCTGAAGTACGGCCGGGAGGGCGGCAGCGTGCGCGTCGGCATCGTGCCCATCACCGGCTCGCGGATCCGTATCGAGGTCGAGGACGACGGCGCGGGGCTCTCCCCCCGGGCGATCGACCGACTGTTCCGGCCCTTCGAGCGCCTCGGCGCCGAGCGCAGCGGAATCGAGGGCAGCGGGCTGGGCCTCGCCCTGTCCCACGCCCTGGTCACGGCGATGGGCGGGGTGCTTACCGTCGCCAGCCGGTACGGCGTGGGAAGCGTGTTCGCCGTCGTGCTCGACGCGGTCGACCTGCGTTTCGAGGATCTCGATGATGACAGCGGGTTCGGAGGCAGTTACGGTGGTCTCCCCTATCGCTCCGGCGAGTCCGGCACGGTCGCCCTCGGCCGTCCTCCCGCACCCGGCGGCCTGCGGGTCGTGCACGTCAGCGGCGATCCCGCCCTGCGTTCCCTGGTCGCCGAGACCCTCACCGATTTCCTGGCCGCGGACACCGTGACCGTTCCCCGCGCCGGTCTCGCCCTCGACGCGGTGCGGGGGGCCCGGCCGGCGTTCATCCTGCTCGACCGGGACCTGCCCGACACGACCGCGGCCGAACTGCTCGCCCAGCTCGCGGCGGACCCGACCGCCGGCGTCATCCCGGCCCTGGTCCTCAGCGAGGACACCGACCCCCGCGAGCGGGCGCACCTGCGCCGAGCCGGCGCCGTGGACGTCCTGAAGATCCCGCTGGATCCCGGCGCCCTAGTCGCCGCGGCAGCCGCGCTCACCACCGCGATGACCGCCCCGAGCTGACCTGACCGGGCCGCCCCGAACGGCGCTTTAGGCGGGGAAGAGCTCGAAGTCCAGAAAGTCGAAGCCAGGCGCCACCACGCAGCCGACCAGAACGTGCTGTCCGTCGCGCGGGGCCGCGGTCTGCCATTCGCCGGCCGGCACGACGAGCTGCGGCGCCTGGCCCGCGGCCAGATCGGGTCCGAGGATCCGCCGGTCGGCGGCGACCGGCACCCGGCCCGACCCGCCGAGGGTGAGATGGATGGCCCCACCACCCTGCCAGAGCCAGATCTCGGCCGAGGCCACCCGATGCCAGCGGGACACCTCTCCCGGACGCAGCAGGAACAGGATGGACGTCATGACGGGGCGCCTGCCGCCATGTGCATCGATCTGGTCTGGACTGGCCCAGGTCCGGCGGTACCAGCCGCCCTCGGGATGTGCTTCGAGACCGAGCTCCCGCACCAAGTCGCCGGCCGGCGTCGCGGGGTCGTCGATGCGGGTCATCCCGGGAGCCTCCCCGAGGCCGGCCGTCACGCTGGAACGCGCAGCACCAAGGCGTCTCCCTGGCCGCCGCCGCCGCAGAGACCGGCGGCGCCGATCCCGCCGCCGCGGCGCTTCAGCTCGTTGGCCAGGGTCAGGGCAATCCGGGCACCGGAGGCTCCGACGGGATGACCGATCGCGATCGCGCCGCCGTTGACGTTGGTGATCTCCGGGCCGATCCCGAGGTCGTGCATGGACTGGATGACGACCGCGGCGAAGGCCTCGTTGATCTCGACGAGGCCGAGATCGGCCGGGGTGAGCCGCTCCTTGGCCAGCGCCACGAGGATGGCGCGCGAAGGCTGGGAGTGCAGGGAGGTGTCCGGACCGGCCACGAAGCCGTGGTGACCGACCTCCGCGAGGATCGGCAGGCCGAGCTGTTCGGCCTTCGCCCGGCTCGCCACGATGACGGCGGCGGCGCCGTCGGAGATCGGCGACGACGAACCCGCGGTGATCGTGCCGTTACCGTCGAAGGCCGGCCGCAGCTTCGCGAGCACCTCGGCGGTGGTGTCGGGACGCACGCCCTCGTCCTGGTTGACGGCCAGCGGCTCGCCGCGGCGCTGCGGCACCGCGACCGGGACGATCTCGTCCTCGAACAGCCCGTTCTTGATGGCGGCGGCGGCCCGCTGATGCGACTGGGCGCCGAACTCGTCCTGCTCGGCCCGGCTGATGCCGAGCCCCGCGTTGTACCGCTCGGTGCTCGCCCCCATCGCGATCTGGTCGAAGGCGCAGAACAGCGCGTCGTGCTCGGTGGCGTCGAGCAGCTCGGCCCGGCCGTACTTCACCCCGGAGCGCAGCGAGCGCAGCAGGTGCGGGCCGCCGGTCATGGACTCCATCCCACCGGCGACGACAAGGTCGAACTCCCCGCTGGAGATGTACGTGTCGGCCAGGGCGATCGCATCAAGGCCGGACAGGCAGACCTTGTTGATCGTGATGGCGGGCACCGACAGCGGGATGCCGGCAGCGACCGCCGCCTGCCGGGCGGTGATCTGGCCCGCGCCGGCCTGGATCACATGCCCCATGATCACATAATCGACCGCGTCGCCGGACAGGCCGGCCCGCGCGAGGGCACCCGAGATCGCGATGCCACCGAGATCCGTCGCGGTGAAGCTCTTCAGCGCGCCCGACAGTCTCCCGAACGGTGTCCGCGCTCCAGCCACGATCACGGAACCAGGCATGGATGCCTCCTCATCTCCAGGAAGATCTTTGGGGCGGGCCGGGACGGCGCCGGCACACGGCCTGCGGTGGCGTCGTCTCGTGGCGGCAGCCCCGAGAACAGCCGTCCCTGACACGATAACGTGATCATTCCCGAGATGCCCGGCCACGATTCCGGTCCCCAAGGACAAAAACACGCTAGCCGGACCCGCGGGACGGCCAAGAGAAGCGGACCGTCAGGACAGCTGGCCGCAGGCTGCCACGAATGGCGAGGTGGCCGGGTCCGCCGGCAGGCGTACCTGGTCGGACCGGCTGTCCTGGGCGGCCAGGCCCTCCGGGGTCAGCGCCAGGATGGTCGTGGCCACGGTGAACAGCGAACCGTCGGTCGAGGTCCCGCTGTTGATCCGCAGGGCCCGGTCCATGCAGCGGAACCCGGCGCCGACGTTCCCCTGGACCCCGGCGGCGAGGGTGAGCTGAGCCGGCAGCTGGACGGGGGCCAGCGTGTCGAGGCTGGCGTAGCGCACCAGCGCGTAGTTGTCCATCCCGCTCCTCGACGTGGTCTGCACCAGGATCTCGCCGAACCCGTTGGCGTCGATGTCGACGACCGTGTGGTGCAGGGGCACCACGATCGCGCCCAGGTCGACCTGCCCGACAGTTCCGTCCCGGGAGAACACGACCTCGAGTTTGCTCCCGGTCACCCGCACCTGGTCAGAACGGCCGTCGCCGTCGACGTCGCCCGCCACCGCCGGCTTCACGACGGCCGTCGGCAGCTGGGGGCTGCCCTGGGTCGCCGTCGCCGGGCTGGCTGACGGGCCGGCCGTGACGGGCGGGGAGGGCACGCTGGTGGTCGGGAGGACGGTCGGCGAGGTAGTCGCCGACCAGGTCGCCGCTCCCCCTCCGGACCCATCGCCGGCCCTGGTGGAACGGCCGGTGCCGCCGGTCGAGGAGGCGACGGGTGTCCGGCTCGGCCCCGTCACGGGTGCGGTCACGAGCGGCGGGACGGCCGGCTCGACGAGCTCGTTGCTCGGCGGAGGGGGCCGCAGCGCCACCACGGCGAGCCCGATGAGCGCCGCCATGACCATCCCGCCCGCCGTCATCAGCGGCAGACGCCACCGGCGCCGACGGTCGATCCCGGCACGGATCTGCCGGTAGGCGTCCGGCGAGGGCCGGATGGGCTCCACCGCCTCGGTGAGCAGGCGGGCGAGCTCCTCCGGTTCCAGACCACTCACCGCAGGCCCTCCAGCTTGCCGCTCAACGCCGACAGCCCCCGGGAGGTGTACGCCTTGACGGAACCGACACTGCAGCCCATCACCGCCGCGGCGTCCGCCTCGGACATGTCGGCGTAGTACCGCAGCACCACCGCCTCCCGCTGCCGGCGGGGCAGCTCGCGCAACGCCTGGATGACCGCCGCCCGTTCGACGAGGGAGTAGGCGCCCTCCTCGGCGCTCGCGGCGTCGGGCATCGGCTTGGGAGCGTGTTTGAGAGCGACGAGTCGACGACGCAGTGTCGAACGTGCGAGGTTGACGACGGTCTGCCTGAGATAGGCCAAGGCCTTGTCCCGGTCCTGGAGCCGTCCCCAGGCCGCGTGGACGCGGATGTAGGCGTCCTGCACAACCTCCTCGCAGAGGCCGAGGTCGTCAAGTAGTAACGCTGCAAGACGAACTAATGACCGATAGTGTTCGGCGTACAACGCGGTCAGGGCGGCATCGGCGTCCCGCGCGACATCGCTACGGGCGGCGTCGCTCCGTGCAGGCACGGGCCGCCACCCTTCCACGACAGTCATGGGCGCGATCACACCCAGTTGGACGCGTACCGAGCACTCGAAGTTGTCCCAAAAGTTCTATCGCGTCGCGCACGAAACAGACAGCCTCCACATCCCGCGACCCCGCCTCCCACCTATCGGTAACATCTGCCGTCTATCCGCCACCAGCACCAGCGTCCTACCGGAGGCCGACCGTGAAGGACATTCTCGAAGCGATCATTGCCCAGAGCCCTCCGTCGCCCGCCCGGCGGGCGGAGTTCGCTTCCCTCCCGGTCCCCCAGTCCTACCGCGCCATGGTCGTGCGCCGGGACGAAATCGGGATGTTCGAGGGCGTGCCGTCCCGGGACAAGGACCCCCGTCGCTCCCTGCACGTGGACGACGTGCCGACCCCGGAGCTCGGTCCCGGCGAAGCCCTCGTCGCGGTCATGGCCTCTTCCGTGAACTACAACACGGTCTGGACGTCGATCTTCGAGCCGATCCCCACCTTCAACTTCCTCGAGCGCTACGGCCGAACCTCTCCGCTTGCATCCCGTCACGACCAGCCTTACCACGTCGTCGGCTCGGATCTGGCCGGAGTTGTGCTACGGACAGGGCCCGGCGTACAGGCCTGGTCCCCCGGGGACGAGGTCGTCGCCCACTGTCTGTCCGTGGAACTCGAACGTCCCGACGGCCACAACGACACGATGCTGGATCCCGAGCAACGAATCTGGGGATTTGAGACGAACTTTGGTGGACTCGCCGAGCTCGCCCTGGTCAAGACCAACCAGCTCATGCCGAAACCCGCGCACCTGACCTGGGAGGAGGCGGCCGCACCCGGTCTGGTCAACTCGACTGCGTACCGCCAACTGGTCTCGGTCAACGGCGCGAACATGAAACAGGGCGACGTCGTTCTCGTCTGGGGCGCGTCCGGGGGCCTGGGCTCCTACGCCACCCAGCTCGTGCTGCGTGGCGGGGCCATCCCGGTCTGCATCGTCTCCTCGCCGGAAAAAGCCGACATATGCCGCTCCCTCGGCGCCGAACTGATCATCGACCGCGCCGCCGAGGCCTATCGGTTCTGGAGCGACGAACACACCCAGAACCCCCAGGAATGGCAGCGGTTCGGCAAGCGCATCCGCGAGCTCACCGGCGGCGACGACCCCGACATCGTCCTCGAACACCCGGGCCGGGAGACCTTCGGCGCCTCCGTCTATGTGACCCGCCGCGGCGGAACCATCGCCACCTGCGCCTCCACCAGCGGTTTCCAGCACGAGTACGACAACCGGTACCTGTGGATGAACCTCAAGCGCATCGTCGGCTCGCACTTCGCCAACTACCGGGAGGCCTGGGAAGCCAACCGGCTCATCATGCGCGGGATGATCCATCCGACCCTGTCCCGGGTCTACCCGCTCACCGAAACGGGGCAGGCCGCCTACGACGTGCACCGCAACGTCCACCAGGGGAAGGTGGGCGTGCTGTGTCTCGCCCCGGCTGAGGGGCTGGGTGTCCGCGACGAGGCACTCCACTCCCGCCACCTGACCGCAATCAACCGGTTCCGCGGCGTATAAACCCGGAAATCGGCCAGGCCGACAGCCGGCTCCCCTCACGCTCACATTGACCGTCTGAGATGCTGAGGTCCTATGACCGAACACACCGATCTCATCCCAATGGCCGGCGAGACCGACGGGCCCCCCGCCTTTGATCTGGTGCGCCGTGGCTACGACCCCAATCAGGTCACCCATCACGTGAACTGGCTCGTCGAGCAGCTACGCGAGGCCGAGGCGCACCGGGCGGCGGCGGAGGCGGCCGCGTCGGAGGCGGCGACCGAGGCGGCCCGGGTACGCGACGATCTGGCCGCCAACCGTCCCGCCTGGGAGGAGTTCGGTGGCCGCGTTACCCAGATCCTCCAGCTCGCCGAGGAGGAGGCTGCCACCGTTCGGGCTGAACGCACCCGGGAGGCCGACGCCCAGCTCGAGGAGGCCCGCCGGATCGTCACCGAGGCCGAGCAGACCCGGGAGAAGACCCTGCGCGACGCCGACGAGCAGGCCGCGGCCATCGTCTCGACGGCCCGCGCGGAGGCCGAACGGATCGTCGAGGTCGCTCGGGCCACGGCCGCGCAGGCCGAGGACGACTCGAAGCGTCGGCTGGCCGACCTCGAGCGCCAGCGCGAGCAGGTGACCTCGCAACTTGCCACCCTGCGTGACCAGGTGACGGCCCAGCTGGGCGCGCTGCGCGACAAGCTGACCGCCGCCTCCGCGTCGATCGCCTCCATCGAGGCACCGCCGCCCGAGGAGCGTAAGGCGCTCGGCAGCGAGCCGAACGCGTTGCCCGCGGCAGCGAACTCCCGCGGGGTCTAGCCCGCACGGGAGACCGTCGTCCCGTGGGGTCAGCCATCACGGACGCGCGGCCGGGCCGCTCGGCACCGGCGTTCCCAACATGGCCGGTGCCAGTGTCGACGGTCCTCGATCCGCTCGGGCGGCCAGACCACCACGTGGGCGGTGCCCGGAGTGATCTCATAATCACAACCGGGACACCGGTAGACCTTGGTGGTCGCCGCGCCACTCGTCGGTCGCACCACCCACTCGCCGTCCCGCAGGACGACGACCGGATCCGGCGTCCACCAACAGACCGGGTGCCCGCGCTGCGCATCCGACGGCCGGGCCCGGCGCCGGCGTGCCTTCCTCGTCACCGCCCGCGAGCGGGTCTGCCCGATGCCCGGAACCGATCCCGCCGGGTGCGGGAACCCGAACCCCGGGTATCGCCGGCCGGCGGGCCCGCGACCCACTCGCCCCGGTCCACCACCTCGCCGTCAACGATCCGATGCCGGTCATCCGCCGCCGGCCCGGCCGAGGAGGCCGTCGCACGCCCGCCCGTCCCCGCCCCGAACCTCTCGCCCGTCCACCGCACCCGCCCGCCGACCCGCTCGAAGCCGGCCATCACGAGCGAGCGGGCGAGCTTGGCCTTGCGCACGGCCCCCGCCGGACTCGCCAGGGCGGACGACGCACTGATGAGCAGCTGGAAGCCGCGATCGCTGCCACGCCAGTGCTCACGCAGGATCGGCTCCCCGGCTCCGACAGCCAGCCGCCGGAAGGCGAACGCGATGACCGCGACGTCGTCGAGCTGACCCACCACCGGAATCGCGTTGGTCAGCCGGTTCTTCGGCGACACGAGGTACGCGAGCGCCGCGGCGGCCTCCACCTTCGCGGACTGCGGGACCCGCGGATCGGCGACGACCCGCCGCAGCAGCTGGACCAGATCGGGAAGGAACATCGTGACCTCCCGACCGAACGCTCGCATGGCGTCCCTGTCGAGCACGACCATCGCCGCTCCAGCCTCCTCCCGCGCGAATCGGGATTTCCCGCCGACCGTCGACATCTTAGTCCGCGCGGACAGAAACGATCTTGTGCTCAGCGCGGCGGGTGAGCTCAGCGCGGCGGATGGTCGAGGAACCCCCGGCCGGTCTTGCGTCCCAGGAACCCGGCCCGAACCAGCTGTTCGAGCAGGGGTGCCGGGGCGTAGCCGGGCTCGCGGAACTGCGCGTACAACGAACGCGTGATCGCGAGCGTGACGTCGAGGCCGACCACGTCGGCGAGCGCGAAGGGGCCCAGCGGATGGCCGCAACCGACCGTCATCGCCGTGTCGACGTCCTCGATCGTCGCGTAGTGCGCCTGGAGCATCTTCACCGCGTCGTTGAGATAGGGGAACAGCAGCACGTTGACGATGAACCCCGCCCGGTCGGCGCAGAGCACCGGATGCCGCCCGGCCACTCGGGACAGCGCCAGGACCGTGGCTGTCACGTCATCGCCGGTGAGCACCGTGGGCACCACCTCGATCAGCTTCATCGCCGGGGCCGGGTTGAACCAGTGCATACCGATGACGTCCTGCGGCCGGCTGGTGGCCGTGGCGCATTCGATGACCGGCAACGAGGACGTGGTAGTCGCCAGCACGGCGCCGGGCGCCGCGATCTTGTCCAGGTCGGCGAACAGCTCCCGCTTCACCGCCAGGTCCTCCACCACCGCCTCGAGCAGCAGGTCGCAGCGGCCGAGCTCACCCAGATCGGTCGTGCCGCGCACCCGAGCCAGGGCCGCCAGCCGGTCGGCGTCGGACAGCCGCCCCCTGGCCACCGACACCGACAACGACGACTCGATCTTCACGAGGGTGGCGGCGAGGGTGCGCTCGCTCCGGGCCCGCAGGAGGACGTCGTGCCCGGACCGGGCCAGCACCTCCGCGATGCCGCCCGCCATCGTGCCGCTCCCCACGACGCCGACCGAGCGCACCGGGCGGCCCCGCCTCGGGCGGTCGGCGAGCGGATCGACCGCGTCGACCACCTCGGAGGAGTCCGGTGCCGCGTAGGTGTAGAAACCACGACCGCTCTTGCGGCCCAGCAGGCCCGCGCGCACGAGCTGGCTCAGCAGCGGTGCCGGAGCGTGCAGGTGGTCACGGGACTGCCGGTACATCGAGTTGAGGATCTCGTGGGCGGCGTCCAGACCGATCAGATCGAGCAGGGCGAGCGGGCCCATCGGATGCCCGCACCCGAGCCGCATGGCCGCGTCGATGTCCTCCCGGGCCGCGTACCGGGCCTCGAGCATGCGCACGGCGTTGTTGAGATACCCGAACAGCAGCGCATTGACGATGAAGCCCGCCCGGTCCTCCGCGACGACCGCGGTCTTCCCCACGTCGTTGACCAGGCCGATGACCCCGGCCAGCACGGTCGGGTCGGTGACGACCGTGCGCACGACCTCCACCAGGCGCATCACCGGCGCCGGATTGAACCAGTGGGTGCCGAGCACCCGTTCCGGGCGGGCGGTGCCCGCCGCGAGTTCCGTCACCGACAGGGAGCTGGTGTTCGTCAGGAAGACGGTGGTCGGGGGGCAGATCTCGTCGAGTCGGGCGAAAAGCGCCTGTTTGGCGCTCATCCGCTCGTCGATCGCCTCGATCACCAGCTCGCAGTCGGCGACCGCCGCGAGCTCGGTGCCGAGACGCAGGCGGGCCAGTACGGCCTCCCTGGTCGCGTCGTCGATCTTGCCGTGGCGGCCCGCGCGGTCGAGGGAGTGCTCGACCCGGGCCCGGCTGCGGGCGAGCGCGTCGGCGTCACGCGCGATGCCGACGACCTCCAGACCGGCCTTCGCCAGCACCTCGGCGATGCCCGCGCCCATGGTGCCGAGCCCCACCACCCCGACCCGGCGGTGTCTCACAGCGTCGTCCCGGCTGTTCTCCGGCTTTTTCTCCGGGTTCGCGGCCGGCCCGGTTCCCGATGCGGGCCTCTCGATCATGCCCAGGCTCCTCTACTTCGGCACATCTACTTCGGCACACGGGCCCCGGGCGACAGGTAGGCGTCGCGGGCCGGGCGGTGTCAGACGGCGAACGCCGCGATCCTCCCATATTCTCGAGACGCCGGCCCATGATCGCACTGCGGGAACGGACCGGCCGCCGGCCGGGGACGCCGGCCGGGCGGCCGTCGCAGGTTCGGCGGACCGGGCGGGTTCGGCGGAATCGCTTTCAGAAAAGCGTCGGAATGGACGGTTCGAGGCCCCGCAGCTCGTCATAGTCGACGATGGCGCAGCCCAGCCCCCGGTCGGCCGCTAGCAGCCGAGCCTGCGGGGTGATGGACTGCGCCGCGAGAATGCCGCGCACGGGATGCGGCAACGCCGGGTCGGCCTCCAGGCGGACAAGGTACCGGGTCAGCTGCTCCACCCCGTCGATCTCACCCCTGCGTTTGATCTCGACGGCGACCGTTGAGCCGTCCGCGCCGCGGCACAGCAGGTCGACCGGCCCGATGCCGGTCTCGTACTCGCGGCGCACCAGGGTGAGTCCGGGCGCGATCGCGTCGGGCCGGTCGGCGAGCAGCACCTGCAGATGCGCCTCCACCCCGTCCTTGCGCAGACCGGGGTCGACGCCGAGGTCGTGCGTGGAATCGTGCAGCACCTGTTCGAGGGTGATGACGAGCTGCTCGGCCGCGCGGTTGGTGACCCGCCAGACCCCGTCCGCCTCGGCGATGACGCACGGGGGGCTCATCCAGTTGAGCGGCTTGTACGCCCGCCCGTCGGCGTGGATCGAGACGGATCCGTCCGCCTTGACGAGTACCAACCGGACGGCGCTCGGCAGATGTGCGGTGAGCCGACCGACGTAGTCCACGCTGCAGCGAGCGATGACGAGCCGCATGACGTCACGCTATCGCGGCCGTTGTCGAGGGCACAGACCGACCGTACGACGTCGAGGGTGCCCCGGAGACCATGGCGGTGCAGGTCACCCGGTGCAGGGCGGCGGGGAGACCTTCCACAGGGTGATCAGAGCGCGCGGAAGCACGTCACAGGCCCGCGGGCCGTTGCGGACAATCGTCCAGGGCCCAGCGCCGGTCCGCCGCCACACGTGCGGGTCGACCGGCGGCGTGGCCGGCCCCTGGACCTCGATGCGACCGATCGCCCAGTACTCGTCGTGCGCCGCGTCAACGCCCTCGACGGCGCCGAAGTACATCCCGTTCACGATCGTCACCTGCCGGGCGGAGATGGTGGAAGCGCCCCCGGCCGCCTTGATGGAGTCGGCGACCGTCCACGACAGCGCGAGCCGCAGGGCATCCGGATCAGGCTCGTCGAGGACCCGCATCTGATGGGCCGTGCCTGGTCGGCGCGCACCCTCCCACGGGGCGGTCCGCAACGCGGGGGTCAGCTCCGGGGCGGGCGAGGTGGCGGTCTGAGGCGCATGCACGGTGGCGGACTGCCGGTCCGCGGTCACGTAGCCGATGGCCACGCCGAGCAGGACCGCGACCACGAACGCCACCGGGACCAGGACCGACCGGTACTCGCGCACCCCGGCCAGCCCGGCCAGCCCGGCGGATCGCGCACTCCGATCGCCAACGGCATTCACCCGCGCGGGCACCTCCACGTCCTGCACGCCTCCGTCCGGCATCACACCCTGCCAAGAGCCGAGCCCGTCACCCGAAAGCAGTACCCGATCAGCAGGTACCCGGCAAGCATGCCGCATCGCGTGTCCGCCCGGCGCACGGGCGCGCCTGAGATGACGGTGCGCAGCCACCCTGGTTCGTTCCGCTCCGGGTGCCGTCCCGATCGGGACGGAGCCCTTCCTGACGGGCCTGGCGGGCGGTCGAACGGATGAGCCGCCCGGGCAGCCCGCTCAGGCGTGGCCGACGTGGACCAGGTCGGCGGCCTCCTCGAACCGCAGCAACCCACCCAGCCGGTCCGCCACGAGCAGGCGTTCAAGCGAGCTCGGCACATCGACCAGCACCATCGAACGGCCCGCGGCACGGGCTCGGCGAGCGCCGCCGAGCAGCACCCCCAGCGCGGCATGATCGCCGAGCTCCAGGCCCGCGACGTCGACGCGCAGCGGCCCGCTCCCATTGTCGATCGCCGCGTGCAGCAGGGAGCGTAGTGTCCCCACCGTCCGTACATCCACCCGGCCAACCACGCGGGCCGTCTGCGCGCAGCCGGCCCGCGTGTCCCCGGAGCACTCCAGACTCACCACGTTCACGCCGATGTTCATGTGATCTCCCGTCCCGGCCGTCCGACGCCCCCTCTGTCGTGACGCCGTTGCTACCAGCTATCCGCGCCGATCGCGGGTAGCACTCAGGTGCGGCTCGCCCAGGGCGGACCGCGACATACCCCCTCGTCTCCATCGGACTGTCGCCGTTCGGCCGCAGGGAGGTCGGGCCGGTTACCTCGATGGTGGCAGCAGTCGGCGGGCGATGTTTCCTCTGTCGGATTCCGTGGAGGTGCCGCGGCCCGAATCCATGTCCGCCGCGAGGATGTCTGGGACGATGCAAGGTGACGTCGAAGAGCGGCACGATCGGAGGTGCGGGATGACCGGAACGGCCGGGGCGTTTCTCCTCGAGCCGCTGATCGCGCTGCTGGCCGTCGGCCTGCTGATGGCGATCGGGCGCTGGGCTCATGCTCCGGCACGGCCGCGGCCTGCCGGTTCCGTCCCCGGCCACGACTTCGGTCTGCTCGTCCCGGTGGTCACCGTGGACACCCCCGCCGAGATCACTCGGCTCCGCGCGGCGCTGTGGGCGCGGGGCATCCGCTCGACCTGGGTCACGGCACCGGCCGGTCCGATCCGCATCGACGCCGCCGGGAATATCATCGCCCGGCCGCGGGACCGCCGCCACGTACTCGTGTTCGGCACGGACGCGAACCGAGCCGCCCGTGCCCTCGTGAACCTGCTCGGCTCGCGCCAGCCGCCCACCTGACCCCGCCGGCCGGGCCGGCGGATCACGAGGCCGGTGGGATCAGGCCGACGCCAGCGGGATCAGGCCGAGGCCGGTGAAATCAGGTCGAGACTGGTGAAATCAGGCTACGGCGCGGTCGGAGACCCGGCGGATGTTGGCGCCGAGGTCCGTCATGTTCTCGACAAACCGGGCGTATCCCCGGTCGATGTGGTGGACGTCGCTTACCTCGGTGACGCCGTCCGCAACCAGGCCGGCGAGCACGAGACCCGCGCCGGCCCGCACGTCGGAGGCCGTCACCCGGGTGCCGGACAGCCGCGGGGTTGGCCGGACGATGACGTGGTGGCCGTCCGTACGCAGGTCGGCGCCGAGTTTGTGCAGCTCGCGGCAGAAGACGAACCGGCTGTCGAAGACGTTCTCGGTGATCAGGGAGGTACCCCGGCTGACCGACTCCAACGCGATGATCTGCGGCAGCAGATCGGTCGGAAAGCCGGGGTACGGCAGCGTCACCACGTCGATCGACCGGGGCCGTCCCCGTCCGACGACCCGGAATCCGTCGTCCCGGACGTCGACCTCGGCACCGGCCTGCACCAACTTCTCCAGGACGATGCCGAGATGAGCGGCCTGACCGTGCCGGATTAGCACGTCGCCGCCGGTCATCAGGGCGCCGATGGCGTACGTGCCGGCAACGATGCGGTCCGGCACCGTCCGGTGTTCCACCGGGGTGAGGTGGTCGACCCCGTCGATGATCAGTGTCGACGATCCCGCGCCGTCGATGCGCCCGCCCATCGCTGTCAGCATCGCGCACAGGTCGGCGATCTCGGGTTCCTGGGCGGCATTGTCGATCACCGTCGTCCCCTTGGCGAGAACCCCGGCCATCAACAGGTTCTCGGTGGCGCCCACGCTGGGGAAGTCGAGCCAGATCGAGGCTCCCTGCAGCCGGCCGGAGCAGCGGGCGACGAGGACTCCGGACTCGACGTCGACCAGCGCACCGAGTTTGGTCAGGCCGTTGACATGAATGTCGAGCGCGCGCAATCCGATCGCGTCTCCACCGGGCAGGGCGACCCGCGCCTCCCCGCGGCGGGCGACCAGCGGACCGAGCACCGCCACCGACGCCCTGATCTGCCGCACCAGTTCACCATCGGCCGCGATGCCCGGAGCCTGGGGAACCTCAATGCTCAGCCGCCCGCCGGCGGCGTCCCGCTCGACGGTCGCACCGAGCCCCGCCAGTACCTTGGACATCACCGACACGTCCAAGATGTCGGGAACGGCGGACAGCATCGTCCGGCCCGCGGCCAGCAGGCTCGCGGCCATCAGCTTCAACACCGAGTTCTTCGCGCCCGGGACGGCGACCTCGCCGGCCAGCCGGGTACCGCCTGTCACAACGAAGCGCTCCACGAACCTCGATGCTAGGTCCTGGCCTGAAGATCTTCACCGCCACCCGCCGGACCGACCGGCGCAACCCTGCGCGGTCGCCTCATTTCGCTGCGTCGGACGGGAGGACGGACACCCCGTCGTGGGTGCGGATAAACGGCTCGAGCCGCTCGTCCCTTCGGCCTAGGGCCTGTTTGGGAAGTTTATCGGGGC
>NZ_CDWTMG010000029.1:0-33712 GCF_977945845.1 Frankia sp. CcMO1 | reverse complement strand
GCCATGCCACGGTTTCGATGTCACCTATTTTGTTACGACACGTCAACAGCGGTTCGGGTTCACTCATCTTCCTGGTCCCCACCTGACGCCTCTCCGGCGCCTTTTCCACATCGCTCACCACGACGGTCTTCAGCCAACGCAGCATGTGGCGGTTTGAATCCTCCCCCCGAAGGGCGACTCCGAAGGGCCATACCTTCATCTCTCGCGCAGCATCAACTCCAGAGCACGCCCTACCCTCCCATCAGCACTCCTTCGTCGTTCATGGCACACGCCTCGGCAAGTTTGCTGACGCGCAGGTGATCGGTGCTGGCTGGGGTTTCTGGTGGGACTGTGCAGCGAGAGGCTGACGCCGGGTCCGGGGTTTCAGGGGTACGGGCACGACACCTGGAGATCATGGAGGTTCCTACGCCGTCATGATCAACCCGAGATGTCGTGCCCGCCGTCCCAGTATCGCCGCCTGCCCCTGCTCTCGATCAGCTGGCTGCCGCCGTCGCCGACGGTCATTACCCTCCGTCGTCGGTGACGGGTCTGCTGGCGGTCTTCGGCCGGGTCCCGGACCCGCGGAAACCCCGAGGTAGACGGCACAGCCTGGCCGTGGTGCTGACCCTGGCGACGTGCGCGGTGCTCGCTGACGCGCGGTCGTTCACCGCGATCGGCGAATGGGCCTCCGATGCCGGTCAGGCGGATGCTCTGCACACCCAGACCGAGACCGCCCGCTGGCTGGTCGGCCGCGGGGTGAAAGCCACCGAGACCGAGGTCGCCTACCTGGTCACCAGCCTGCCGACACATCAGGCCAGCCCGACCCAGTCGGTGGTGCTGCGGTTCCGCGGCGACACACGGAATCCGCCGTACCGCGAAGAGCCGCTCATGCCGTGGTGACGACGACCTTGCCGCGAGCGTGCCCGCGTTCCAGATAGCGCAGACCTTCGGCGACGTCGACCAGTGGGTACGTCCGGTCGATGACCGACGTGAGCTTCCCGTCCTCGACGAGCCGGGTGAGGGTGAGTAGCTCCGCCTGATCCTGACGGGTGGGCAGCGGTCGGAGCCGCTGCCGGACGAAGCCGTTGACCACGATCGCGCGGAGCATCCAGCCGACCGCCCCGACGACGTGGCCGGGTGAACCGCCGGCATTGAGCACGAGGGTTCCCGTCGGGGTCAGCGCCCGGCGCAGCCGGCTCAGTGGCCGGTTGCCGACGTTGTCGAGGATCACGTCGTAGTGGGCGTGCGCGTCGGTGAAGTCATCGGTGGTGTAGTCGATGACGTGTGTGGCGCCGAGCGCGCGGACCAGTTCGACGTTGCGGGTGCTGCACACCCCGGTGACTTCCGCGCCGAGCGCGGCCGCGATCTGGATGGCGTATGTACCGACGCCGCCGGCGGCCCCGTTGACGAGTACCAGGTGCCCGGCCTGGACCCCACCCATGTCGCGGATCCCCCGCAGGGCGGTGGTCGCGGCAATCGGGAGCGCCGCCGCCTGCCCGAAGGTCAGGCCGGCCGGCTTGGGTACCACCGTGTCCGCCGGGGCGCGGGCATACTCGGCGAATGCGCCTGGGCAGAAGCCGAGCACCTCGTCGCCGGGTCGTAGCACGTGCACGTTCGCGCCGACCGCCTCCACGACGCCCGACGCGTTGATCCCGGCCACACGGCGCTTCGGCCTGGTCAGTCCCATTCCGGGCATGAGTCGCGCGACGAGCGGGTCGCCTCGCACCATGTGCCAGTCGTACGGGTTCAGCGCGGCGGCCCGCACCCGAACCAGTACGTCATCCGGCCCGAGTTCGGGCATGCCGACATCGGTCAGCTGCAGGATGTCCGGCGGGCCGAACCGCTCCTGGACGACTGCCTTCACCAGGTCTCCTCTGTCGTCATGCTGGCGGGCCGGAAACGCGAGATCACCGAATCTGCCAGCATGGCGATACTGACAACGGATTGCGCGGCCCACGACACGCCGGCATGGCGATGGTCCCACGCCGGGCTATCGCGAGACAGGATGGCTGGCTGGCTCGAACGCAGATCCGGTGGAAGTGCGACGAAAAACGCCGTGGCCGTCCAGTTAACTGTGCGGTCACACTATCAAGCTCCGCCGCCGTCCCGATGCGCTGGCGACGGAGCGCCCCTTTCCGAGGCGTGGCCGAGGTTCCGCTCTCCTTCGTGAGCCCGTTACTCCGGTTGCCGGAGAGAGCGGAGCAGGAGCCGGCCGAACCGGGTGAGGAGCAGGGCGCCGGAGCCGGCGAGCGCGGCGAGCACGCCGATGAGGAGGTCTCGCGCCGAGTTCGCGCCGAGGACCTGGAGTACCGCGAAGGCGGCGCCGAAGGGCAGGCCGACGACGGTGAGGACGCCGAGCGCCGCGCCGACCTGCTGCCCCTCCTGGGTCTGGGCGATCCGGTTCAGGTCGACGATCTCGGTGAGCACGGCGTCGAACCGCTCGGGCAGATGGTGCTGTGCCTGGTAGACGGTGAGGATGTCGTTCGCCGGGCCGTGGGCGCTGGCGTCCCGGAGCCAGTAGATGTTGCGGAATCGGGCGGCCCGTTCTTCGAGACGGGCGAGATGACGCGTGAGGTCCTGGGCTTCGAACGCGCGGGCCGCCTCGTCGATCATCTCGGTGATGGCCGCGTTCTGGATCATGCCGATCAGGACCGCGTCGAGGTAGGTGGTGTGGGCGTAGAGCTGAGCGAAGCCGAAGAACGCATCATCGGCGCCGTCGTCGGGGCGTAGACCGAGAAAGGCGGCGCCGTCCCGGGTGACGAGCCCGCGCCAGTCGGCGGAGAGGATCACTCGTCCGTCGAGGAGCTGGTCGGCGTGGTCGGGATCCGGTGGGTAGTCGGCGTTGGCGGTACGGGACGCGAGATGCCACAGCCAGGTGTCCGCGGTCGACCAGGAGTCGATTCGGACGGCGTCAGCGGGTCGCGGCGGGTCGGCTTCGGGAAGGGTGGGGAAGGTCAGAAACGCGATCGTGAACCCTCGGGCCGACGGCGCCAGACGGGCCCAGGTGGGCAGCGCCGAGCCAAGGTCAGGGGGTGGGGTCGCACTGCCGCGCCGGCCGGCGACGGCGCGCAGGACGTCGAGGAGCTCGGACCCGCCGGTCTGGACGTGGACATGGACGCGGACATGGACGATGACGAAGGCGAAGGCGCGGTCCGGCCGGTCCGGGTCGGGTAGGAGGATCTCCGTACCGAAGATCGGGTTGTTCGTCTCGCCGGTGGGTGCGGTGCGCTGCCAGCGGCTCGGCCGGTCAGGCGTGCCGTAGAGGATGCGTGTGCAGGCGGCGCTGAAATAGGTGCTGCGCGCGGCGGTGGTCGCTTCGATTTCCTTGTGGCGTAACGGCAGCGGACCTTCCGGCCAGTCCGGGGTGCCGGTGAGGAAGGCGGGACAGACGACCACGAAGGAATGCCGTCCCGGACGGTCTACCGGTAGAATTCGTCGACCTCCGGAAGGTCCAGTCTGATCACGAAATGGGCTCGGCCGGTGGACGGGGCGACCTCGAAACGCACACGCTCCCCGACGATGATCGTGCGGAATCCTTCGGTGACGATGTCGCTGTAGTCGAAGCCGTGGATCTCGCCGGTCTCGTCGTCGCGAACCAGGTAGGTCGCGGTGACCCGGTGGGGTCCGCTGCCCAGCGGTTGGCGATCGACGATCCGGCCGAACCGCTGCCCGCTGTCCGGCACGCCGGTCATGGTCACGCGACCTCCCGCACGCAGCGGAACCCGACGGCGTTACTGCTGCCCCGGCGTAGGTACAGGGCCTTCGACGAGGTCTGCACCGCCCGGTACGGGTTGTCGTAGGAGCCACCGCAGATCACCGCAGAGTTGATCCCGTCAAACACGGTCTCGGTCCATTCCCACACGTTGCCGGACATGCCGTGCACCCCGAACGGGGACAGGTTCGCCGCATGATCGGTCACCGGAGTCGGGGCGCAGTCCCGCAACCGGCCACCGTCGATCTCCTGCTTCCAGACCTCGTAGGTCACCAACGGCCGGCCGCTCCACGCGTCGGCGCAGTTGACCGCGGCCAGGTCGACGTCGTCTCCCCAGGGGAACAGCCGGCCGTCCGTGCCCCGGGCGGCGGCCTCCCACTCGACGCAGGTCGGCAGCCGCTTGCCCTCGAAGCGGGCGAAGGCGTAGGCACTCCACCAGTTAACGCAGTTCGCCGGGTAGTTGTCGTACGCCGGATCGGTGAAGTACTCCGGGTTCCGCAAGCGTTCCCGCCATGGTTCGTGGGTGTGGCCTGGCGGAGCGCCCGGATGATCCCACTGCGCGCAGCCCTGCTCGGCGACCGCGGCGAGAAACGCCTTGTACCGCCCGACCGTCACGGGGAACTCGTCGAACAGCACCGGCTTCTCGATCTTTCGGAGGAGGAGGCGGTGGCTCGGCCCGACCAGGTACGTCGCTGCCGGGAGCGTCCGCGGGGGCGCGGGGATCGTCTCGGCGCCGAGGTGGACGAGGAACTCCCGGACCTGCTCGGTCAGAATCGGTTCGGCGTTGCTGCCCGCGGCTTCCCGTCCGGCCGCGGTCCGCAGGTAGCGCGCGGCGAAATACTCCTGGAAAACGGTGTGCACCAACGCCACCGTGCCGGCGCCGGCCGGGCGGAACAGGGGCGCGAGCAGGAACGTCTCCAGCGTGACCCGTCCCTCGGCGAAGCATTCGATGCCGACGTGGGTGCAGAGGTCCGCCAGAGTGAACACCGCCTGATCGGCCAGGAATGCCGGGCCGAAGTAACTCTCCAGCCTGGGCCGGAGATCGGCGAGCCCGGCGGTGTTCAGGACCTGCCCGATGCGGGCCGGCACCAGGTCCACGAGGTGCCTGGCCGCATCCGCGGCGGGCCTCCGCGCGAGCTGGCCGGTCTGCTGAGCGAGCCGCAGTTCCAGCGGCGAGACCGAGTAGACCCGCTCGTCCGCGTGCAGCTTCAGGTCACCGAGCCGGACCACGCTGAACTGCGGAAGCTCCAGCGGATCGACGCCGTTCGCGTGCAGCTGCTGGACGAGCTGCTCCGAGATCAGCGACGAGCTGTTCAGCAGCCGGCGGACCTCGGGCGAGTCGGCGAGGAACGAGTAGCGGGACGACATCACGACCGTCGACTCCGCCGACAGCGCCTGCGAGACGTCGGAGAACACACCGAGGAACGCCTCCAGGCTCGTGTTCGGCACCGCCTCATCGATCGCGTCGAGCACGCACAGCACGGAGCCGGCCCGGATCAGGTACAGGAAGACGTCGAAGACCCGGTTCCGCGGAACCGTCATGTACGGGTTGAGGGTCCGGGTGACAAAGTCACCGAACTCCTCCTCGGGTTCCTTCAGGCTCATGTCCAGGTAGAAGCGGTAGCGATGCCGTGCGGGTTCCGAACCGTCCGCCGCGAGCTGCTTCAGCAGCGTCGTCTTCCCGCTGCCCGGACCACCGATGACGAGGATGTTCGCCGAGGTTCTCACGAGGCGGCGCAAGATCTCCCCGGCGTCGGGCGTCTCGGTGACCGTCATCTCGCCGGTGTGCTGGTCCGCTTCCAGCACATCCCCGGCAATCCTGAGCGGCTCTACGTCACGGGGTCTCGTCTCCGGGTAGCTGACCGTCAGGGCGGACAGGTGCGACGGTACGTCGACGATCCTCTCCACAAACCGCTCGTAGGCCACGATGCGGATCTCACCGTCCGCGAACGGCGCCACATCCTCGGACGGCTCGTCCGCGACGATCAGGAACCGGGTGTGCTTCGGGAGTTGGGTACTGAGGATCTCGCCGCCGGTCGTGGTGAGAAGCTGGTTCAGCTCTTCCAGGCTGCAACTGAGCATGATCTCCACATACTCGGCCTGCAACCCGATCTGCCGGCAGAACAGCTGGTAGACGGTGCTCTCGGACAGTTCGAACCGCTTGATCGCCTTGTACCCCAGCGTCGCGTATAGGCCCGAGAGGAACTCGGCCTTCCGCTCGACTAGCAGATCAAGGCTGGGCGCGTCACCGATGATCGCGGTGACACCGGTGCTGGTGAACCAGTCCAAGACGTCCAAGAGCCGGCGCACGGCGAGAAGGCCGTCCTCCTCGGCGATCTCATAACCGTCATGCGACGAGCGGTTCCGAAGCCGCTGGATGTCGGTGAACGCGTTGATGACGTTGGTGCTGCGGATATGCGGCCGGCAACCTTTGATCAGATCGTTCAGCGCCTTGCCGGACGGGTCGCCCGGAACCTCATGATAGGTCCACAGCTGCTTCAGCAGCCATTCGGCGATCTTCCCGATGAGCGAGACGGTGTTCTCTGGGTAGCCGTCACCCAACGACTTGATCGGCCGGGTGAAGTCGAGACCAAGATGTCGCGCGATCCGATCATGACCGTTGAGCTCGCCCTGCAGCCGATGAAGACGGTCATCGACGGTCTCGGTCACGAGACGGTCCTCCTCCGGGTACCGAGCACGAAGGCGAACCGGTCGGGAAAGAACAGCACCGGTTCCGGATGGCAGGCGTCGATCTCGGCCACGCCTGCTTCGATCTGGTCATCCTCGAACGTCGAGAGCAACGACATGTACCGACTGCGCACCATCGCCAGGTACCGGTCCTTCGGGATGCTCAACGGGTAGTCGCGGTACGTAAGACTCGCGGTCAGGCCCGCATCGCGCATGTGGTCCGCGATGTCGGCAGGGTCCGGCTGCAGCTCCTCGAACCGCTCCAGGGCCGCGACGAACAGCGGGTACGAGATCCGAGTCGGCAACATCACGATGAGGAAGCGGCCGCCGTCGCCGAGAAGGTCGGTGAGCCCGGCGATGACCCGCGGGCGGTCGGCGGGGGCCACGTGGTGGATCGCCTCTTTGATCATCACCACGTCGAGCGAACCGGGCTCGACGGCCGTCGTCGCGTCGGGGCTGGCCGCGCCGACGAGCTGCTCCGCCGAGGCGTGCACCGGGCGAAGACCGGGATCCGAAGGCAGCTGGCTCAGCATCCCCTCGGACGGGTCGGCGCACAGGATCGGCGTCAACGGCCGGACGATCTCGAAAACCCGGCGGGTGTACAGTCCCGTCCCGCACCCGACGTCGATGATCCGATCGTGGGAGGTCAGGGTGAGCGCCCCGGCCATCTCCCGGGCCATCCAGTCGAGGAAGGCGTCGCTGTAGGTCCAGTTCTGGTCGTACGCGTCGGCGAGGCGCTCATAGTGCGCCGACGTTCCCGGCTCCGCCAAACTGGATCACCTCCCGCCCTGCAACCCAGGCGGATCGTAACCGATCGGCTCCCCAACGGCTCCGGATTGGGACAAGTCGGCCAACGAGCGTGACGCCCTGCCACCGACTCTGGGACGTAAACGGGAACTCTGTTCGTCCCTCCGACGACCACGGTTCTCGCGAGAGTCGAGCCGGGCCAGCAGGTCGGCCAACTGTCTGGCGTTGCGCTGCGCATAGTCGGCATAGCAGTTGTTCATGAGGACGTGGGTCGTGGCGACGCCGTTCGCCAGCTCCCGGATCCTCGGGGCCCATGCGCGCAGTTCGTCCTCGCTGTAGCGGTAGCCGAAGCGTTCGTGGATGTCCTTGCTCGTCCACCGCTCGCTGTGACCGTGGAACCGGACGACCGCGAGATCGGCAGTCGCGGCGAGCACCGGCGGAATCGAACTCGGATAGCCCTGGGGCATGTCGACGCACACGTACGGAATCGCCTGAGAGGCGAGGAAATCGAGTGTCTCCTCACGGTTGCGTTCGTCCATCCAGGTGTGGTTACGGAATTCCACGCAGATCCGCACCGGCCGGCACCGGCGCTGGCACTCCAGGATGTAGCGATTGTTCGCGGCGCTGATCGGAAACCACTGCGGGAACTGGAAGAGCAGGGCGCCGAGCTTGCCGGCCTCGGTGAGCGGTGCCAGCGCGGTGAGGAACCGCTCCCACACCTCGTCGACGACGTTGGCGTCCAGGTCGCGGACGTAGAGGTTCCTCCGATCCGGCCCGACAACGTCGCGCAGGTACCTGTACAGCGCGCCCGGGCGAGTCGGATGCCCCGTGAGCAGCGAGAAAGCCTTGACGTTGAAGGTGAAGTCGGCCGGGGTGCGCGTCGCCCACGTCCGCACCGTCCGCTCCGCCGGCGGCGCGTAGTAGGTGGAGTCGACCTCGACCAGCGGGAACTGCCGGGCATAGTAGCGCAGCCGCTGCTCGGCGCTGGTGACCTCCGGTGGGTACCATCCGGACCTCAGCAGCGTCGGGTCCGTCCAGGAAGCTGTCCCGACCAGAATGTCACCCATGCCCGTCACCTCCCCGCCGGGTTCCACGCTCGCGAACCGGTACCTGCCCGCGAACGGCATGGTTGACGTCAGGACCCGTTATCCTTTTACAGGCGAATGTACCGGTACCCCGCCCGGGCCGGCCCGACCGGGAATGAACGGGGTGTACTCCAGGAACTCCTGCCGCGAGCGCGCCGCGAGGACGTCCACCCGTTTCTCGCTGTACCGGGAATCGTCAAGCATCTCACCGGGATACCAGTTGTTGAGCGTCTCGTGGTCGTCCCACTGGAACACCCACGGCACCTCGCGGTTGAACGCGAGCAGGTTTGCGTCGAGCAGGTTGTACCGGTAGTTGCCGCGGTACTCCGCGAGGGTCTCGGCGACCTTGGACTTCTCCGGGACGACGAGGTTGCGCCACACCGAGCCGTCCGCGAGCGGAACCGTCGGGAGGAGCGGCCCGTCCGCGTACACGGTGTCCCCGGAGCAGATCGCGAAGTCCGGGTGGTGAAGTCGGTCGCCGCGCCCACCCGGACGACACCGACCCGCCGGGCGGCGGTGAACCTCTCGGTGGCTGCCACGTCGACCGCGAGCGCCGACGGCCGATCGGCCCGTGCCCACACCACCGCGCTGTCCGCGGTGACATCGCCGGACTGCACGCCGGAGGTGAACGTGGGCCGGCCACCCCGCACCTGGCCCGGGGCCCGGTCCGCGACCCGCGCCGCCGGAACCCCTACGGCGGTGCCGGCGGCGGCCGCCAGTGACGCCACCGTCGCTCGGGCCAGCACGTCCCGTCGGTTCGGCACGCGTTCCTCTGCCATCTCGCCCAGCCCTCCTGTCACTGTCCGTATGGCTGCAGTCCCCCGACGTCGACCATCACAGTGCAGGTTCCGGGCAGCCGTCGGCCCCCGTTCCGGAAGCGAAAAAGTGAACTGTGCGTGGCGTCCCGCACCGCCTGCCGCACCGCGTCCCGCCCAGACCACCTCTTCCGGGTAACCCTCGCGAGAAACCCGGGCGCCGACCGCTCGGATGAAGTCACGCGCAGATCCGCAGAGCCGGGGAGCCGGGGAAACCCTGGTCATCTGGGCCGCTCTCACGGCCCCTTATCGCTTTCGCGATCCGTATCTACGTAGAAATTGCTATGATCTATCCGTAGATGCGGTTTCAGTCGGAGCTTTGCCGTCAGTAGATCAGGCGGTTGATCAGAGTGGATGCGTGACATGTTCTGGCCAGGCCCCGCCCACCCCGACGACGAGACCAGGCACTGGCTCGCCCGGGTCGAAAAAGTCGCCCCGGTCCTGGTCCAGCACCGTGAACAGGCCGAACAGGAGAGAATGACGCCGCCCGACGTCATCGATGCCCTGCGTGAGCAGAACATCCACCGGATGTGGGTCTCCCCGGCCTTCGGCGGTGGCGGGGTGAGTGTCCGGACCGGTTCCGCGGTGCTCCAGGCGCTCGCCCGGATCGACGCCTCCGTCGCCTGGCAGATGGGGGTCCAGGGCGTTATCGGCCGAATGTCGGACTACCTCCCGGAGCAGACGGCCGGCCGGATGTTCCGGGAGAGCGATGGTCTCGTCGTCGGTGGGATCAACCCGTCGGGCCACGCCGAGGCCGTCCCCGGCGGTTACCGGGTACGCGGTCGGTGGTCCTTCGCCAGCGGCTCCACCCACGCCGACTGGCTGGTGTGCGCCTCACTCGTCACCGAAACCAGCGCGGCCGGCGAGGTAGCCGCGGGAGGTATGGCGGACTCGTCGGCCCCGACCCCGCCCACAACCCGGATGATGTTCGTTCCGCGGGATGCCGCCCGTTTCACCGACGACTGGTTCACGATAGGGCTGCGCGGCACCGGGAGCGTCAGCTTCACTGTCGACGACCTCTTCGTCCCCGAGGAGCACACCGTCGACGGCGGGCTGCTGCGCCGGCTGCCCGCGGCCCGGCCCTCGCGCGGCTACCCCATCGCGTACTACGACTTCGGCCCGTTCACGGCCGCGTCAACATCGCTCGGCATCGCCCAGGACGCGCTGAGCGCCTTCCCGGGGCTGGCGGTCAGCGCGGTTCCTGCCCGCGGGACGGAGACGCTGGCGTCCAGCCACACCGTTCAGGCCGGCATCGCCCGCGCTGCGGCCCTGGTCAGGGCGGGCGAACTGCTGCTCGACGATGCGGCCGGCCACGCGAGTGCCCGCCTCATCGGCGGGGAGAAGCTCAGCGCCCTGATCCGGCTCGCCGCCGCCGCCGGCGGCGAAAACACCCTGAAGGCCGTGGACACCCTGCACGGCCTGGCCGGCACCAGGGCCCTGGGCGCGGCCGGCCGGCTCGACCGCTGCTTCCGCGACATCCACACCGTGGTCGCGCACATCACCCTGGCGCCGACGAACTTCGAGATGGTCGGGTCGTATCTCCTGGGCGGCTCGTTGCTGATGCGGCGCTGACCCTCGCCCGATGCCCCGAGCCCCGAGTACGGTCCTGCGGTTTCCTCCTGCGGTTTCCCCGTCGTGGCGGGCACCCAGGGCGCCCTCGCGGATGGCGGTGATGACGGCCGAGAAGTTCCGACCGGGACCGTCCCGGCGGACGAAGTCCGCGTAGATCTCGGCCGCGGTGTGCCCAGCACCGTACCCATCCCCTTGGGGAGCACCGTACCCATCCCCGCGGGGAGCACCCGGTGACACCCGTGGGAGTATGCCACTGGCAACCCACGGCTGACTCGAACGACTACATCAGTGTTATCAGAATGTTGTTGACAATGACCGGCGACGTTCGCGGTCGGCGATGGTCACGTCGGCAAGACTCGCAGTCCGCGAACATCCGGCCCATGAAATCACAGTCCGCGATGCCACACCCGGCGAAACCGTGTTCGACGATGCCTCACCAAGACATACCCAACACCCGCTACAATGGAAGCCCGCGAACATCAACATTCAAACAAACACCCAACATCCAGATCCGAAGAAAATACATTCCGACGCCCCCCGGCAACCCGTTATCCCACCGTTCCAGCACGGCCGACCAGGAGCGTTCGTGGCTCGTCCGCCCGAAGTGCTGTTCGTCTGCGTTCACAACGCGGGCCGTTCTCAGATAGGCGCCGCTCTGCTCGACCGACATGGTCGTGGCCTGTTCCGCGCCCGATCCGCCGGCACCGCCCCGGCCCCGGCCATCCACCCGGGAGTCGTCACCGTCATGGCCGAGGTAGGCATCGACCTGTCCCGGGAGTCCCCGAAGCGACTGACCAACGAGATGGTCCGCGACTCCATCGTCGTCATCAACATGGGATGCGACGACGCCGTTCCCAGCTACCCCGACACGCGCTACCTCACCTGGAAACTGGATGATCCGGCGGAGTGCGCGCTCGAGGAGATCCGGTCGATCCGCGACGAGATCGACGCCCGCGTCCGGGCGCTGGTCTACAGTCTCGGCGTGGCCGCCCGCGTCGGGCTACTGAAGAACCAGCCCGGTTACACCGGGATCCCGCCTGGCGGTACTGACCCGGATGCGTGGCGCTATCCTCCACCGGTCGGGGCGGGCGCACCCGACACAACCGCGTGATCCGGCGCGACCGCGTCGACGGGCTCGGCCTCCCGGTGCGGGATGATGATCGTCGCGCCGATCCGGACGGTGCCGCCACGCACGACGTCGGCGCGCAGGCCACCCCGGTCGCGTAGCGCGCTCCAGACCCCGGGGCGGGTGAGCTGTTCGAGGTAGGAGCACGGTGGGCAGGGCCGGGCACCGAGCAGGACAACGTCGTCGATGCGGAAGGTCCGCCCGACGAGGTCGAGTAGCGCGACGCCCTCCGTCACCAGGTTTCGCCTGGTCTCCCACTCGGCCAGAGCCACCCCGGCATCCGCGGCCACGGCGGCGATGACCTCACGCTCGATCAGCGTGACGGCACGACCGGCGCCACCGCGCGCGGAGTAGGTCCCGGTGCCGATGGCGTAGCGGTCGCCTTCGAGGCCGTGACCCTCGATCACTCGAACAGCCTCACAGGCCCGCCTCCGGGTACCCCGGATCGGCGTGGTGTAGATCCCGACCAGGCGTCCCGCGGCCATGATGCCGACGCTACCCCGTTTCGGGTCACCCGCGCCCGGACAATCGCGGGAACCCGCGCACCCTCGCCATACTCACCGCCGCGCGGTTTCGGCCTGCTCGGCCTGCTCGGCGCCCCTTTCCTGCTCGGCACTCCCTTTTTCCTCGGCCCGCTCGGCCTCGGCCTGCTCGGCGCGTTCGGCTTGGGCCTGCTCGGCCCGCTGGGAACGGTCGCCGCCCTCTCCCTCGTGGCCGGCCCCCGACTCCTCGGGCTGTGCCACCACTTTGCCGTCGCGCATCTCGCCTCGCCACGACCCGGTTGCCTTGCCCTGCATCATGATGAACCGGCGGAAATGCTTGAGATCGAGGCGGGCCCGCCGGCCGCCGGCACGCCAGATATTCCCCGTCCTCTCGACGAACCCGCTGGGATAGTATTCTATGGCCAGCAGGATCCGGGTGAGGTCGTCAGCGAGCGGATGAAAAGTGACGGCGCCCCTGGTGGAGCCCTTTCCGCCCTCGGACGTCCAAGCGATCCGCCGGTCCGGGATCTGCTCTTGGACGGTCGCCTTCCAGCTGCGTCGGGACTTGAAGACCTTGACCCGCCAGTTCTGCTCGGTCTCGCTCTTCGCTTCCACCGCCTCCACGCCCTTCATGAAACGGGCGAAATCCGGGAACTGCGTCCACTGGTCGTAGGCGACGGACACCGGGACACCGACGTCCACCGTCTCCTCGATGTTCGTGGCTTTGAGTGGCCCGCTCTTGCCGCCGCGCTTCCCGCGGCCGATCTCCAGCGCCCCCTTCGCCTTCTCGCGCATCGCCGAGGCCACGGTCCTGAAGGCCGTCTTCGTCGGCGGTTCCCCCTTGACCAGCCGCTGGACGCCCTCGGCGAGCGGGGAGAGCTTACCCCTCCTTGCCGTTCCTCTCGGCCAGCCCGTGGAGTTTCTCCGTGCTCGAGGTGAGCCGCTGCGCCGTCCTGCCGACCAGGTGCGCCCCACCCGCCTTCGCCAAGTTCTTCGTCTCGCCGAGCAGGCTCTTGGTCGCCGGGCTGTCACGCAGGGCACCGAGAAAACCCTGCGCCGGTGGCTTCGTCGTCGGCCGCTCTGTCGTCTGCGTCATCTCCGCTCCTCGTCGATCGGACCGTCCCTCGGATGTCACCGCTCGGAGGTGACGTTCTGCCGGCCACGCGCGGCGCGGCGCGGCCCCGCCGAACGTCCGGGCGAAGAACGGCGCTGCGCACCGGACTGCGCCACAGCCTCGGGCGCCGCTCCCTCACCGGCCGCCCGTTGCTCCGACCGCTCGCCCTGCTCGGTCTGCTCCGCCTGCCCACGCTGCTCGGTCTGCCCGCCCGAGGTGCCCTCCTCGGATTCCGCCGCGGCGGGCGCCAGCTTCTCGCCCTCTCCTTCGCCCCGGCCGGGTGCGGCGGCCTCCGGCACGGCCCCGGTCACCCCTTTGACGGCCCCGGTCACCCCCTCGGTGACCGCTCCCGTCGCCGCCTTGGCGACGTCACCCGCCTCGGCCAGGCCCTCGGTGAGCCGACCCGTACGCTGGTGGAGGTTCTCGGTGAGCCGACCCGCCCGGGCCTCGTACACCGACAGTGCCGCGCGCCGACCGGCCTCCAGCACAGGTCCGCGGACCTGGGCGAGCAGCTCCTCCGCCTCCGCGGAATGCAGCAGTTTCACTGTCTGATCACGGACGATGTCCTTGGCGTGATAGTTGCGCCCGGTCAGCCAGAGCCCGACTCCGATCGCCATCTTGGCTTTCTTGGTCCGGCCGAGGACATAGCCGCCGACGAGCGCCGCAGCGATCTTCGCACTGCTCATAGTTGATCATTCTCTTCCCAGATGTCGGAGTCCGAGCTCCAACCCCATCTGCCGGTCCCCCCGAAGGCGTCGGCGTCCGCCGTGTCACCGGCTCCGGGCGGACCCGTGGGGCCCTCGGCGAAGTCGATGGCGGGAAGTGGGCCGACGTATTCGATCGTGAAGTACGGACAGGTGCGACGGAGATCGGCGACGGCGGCGTCGAACGCGTCCACGGCGGCGTCGCGCAGCAGAAACGCCCAGCTGAGCACCGGGTCCTCCGCGCCGCCGTGCGGGCGCCGTGGCCGGTCGGATAGCGCCAGCGGACGCAGCAGGTCGAGGATCGCATCGGCCTGACGCTGCCGGCGGGCGATGACCAGGTCGGCCACCTGCTGACCCAGCCTGATCCGCGCGTCGAGATCCGCGGGCGGCGTGACCCCGACGAACGGGCTGCCCGGCAGTACCTCGGTGAGGGCGGACCGCTCGTCCTCCTCCACGTCGAGATACAGCTCCACCAGCCCTTCGAGCGCATCGAGCCGATCGGGCATCTCGTCGGCGAGCGGGGCGAGGACCTCACGGCACACGGCCGCCTCGTCGGGGGCGACGGTCCCGAACCGCAGCGGCAGCACGGGGCCTCCGGCGAGAAGTCGCTGCAGGATGTCCAGATGACGCACAGCCTCGGACTCGCCCAGAATCCCGACATCCGCGGTGACGCTGACCGCCGCCGCCAACGGCCCGAACCGCACCAGGTGCACCTGCCCCGGGGGGTGTCCGATGCCGGGCGGCGGTGGCGTCGGCGCCGGATGCCCGGACCGCGTGATGCCATAGATGATGACGGACATGGCGATCATCCCTCTCAGCCGCTGCGGCGGTCGCCCGGCGCACTGCGCCCGGCCGGCAGATCCCGCCGGGCGTGCTCCTCGGACGATCCGCCACGCAGCGAGCCCACCACCTCCTCGGCGGTGTCCTTCAATCCCTCGAGCGCCCCCTTCGACTTCTGCCTCGCGGTGCCGTCGGTGACCTCATGCATGAGTCCGGGCAGGCCCGAGACCTGCTCCTTGGGCGCGATGTCCAGCCGGTTCACCGCCTCGGCGAACCGGAGGTAAGTGTCCACGCTCGCGATGACGACCCGGGCGTCGACCGTGAGGATCTCGATTCCGACCAGCGCGACCCGCACGTAGGCGTCGATGACGATGCCCTTGTCGAGCACGACGTCGAGGACATCGGCCAGGCTGCTGGGCTTCGGAGCCCGGTTCATGGACTGACTGGAGACGCTCATGGCGCTGTCCTCGCCTTCTTCCATCGTTCTTCGTACGCGGAGGAGGCGGAGCGGGCCCTCGACGCGTCGGGGGCGGTCGGGTCGATCCCCGGCCCGGGATCGACGAGGTGACGGGCCCGCCGTAGTGCCTGCTCGGTCTCCTCGGGGCTCACGCCCAGCGACATGCGCACCTTCTCCAGGCTGGCACGGATCTCGATCAGCGCGCACCCCAGCTCGTCGATCTGCTCGGCGGTGAGGTCGCCACCGTCCATCCGGCGGATCGCCTACCGTTCCAGGAGCTCCCGCAGCAACTCGAGGACGACGACGACGAGATGCGCGAGACCGCGACCGACGTCCTGGGGATCCGCGTCCAATCGCAGCGTCCGCCGGGGGTTCCTGGTAGTACTCACCATCTCGTCTCCCGGCCGCCCTCCACGGCTGTCTGCACACCGATCAGCAGGGCGCGCAGATCGAGCCGGAGCAGGTCGACGCCGGCCAGCGCGACCACGACATCCCCACTGATCACCACGCCGCGGTCCACCAGCCGGTCGAGGAGATCGGCGATCGGTTGGGCGGTGCCGGCCCCCCGGCCCACCGAAGCACCCTGCCCCCGCACAGCGCCCCGTCCCGGCACGGCCCCCCGGGGAACCGGCACCTCGCCGAGTTCAGTCATCGCCGCCACCATGCCGTCCTCCGATAGCACCATTCCGTCCTCCGGCAGGACCCTGGACCCGATCGGCGGTGCGCACCCGGTCAGTGGTGCGCACCCGGTCAACCACCGGCGCTCCACCGCCGGGCGAGTCCTCGTGACCGTCGAAGGTGCCACCCAGGCGCTGGTCACCACCCAGCGTGATATGGACAAACGAGTAGGGTGGCCAGGGACCCGTCACCTCGGCGGGGCACCCCGCCGCGTCCAGCTCCCGCGTCAGCACGGTCGCCGTGGTGAGGAAAGCCTCCTCCTCCGAACGCGGCACGAGGTACGCGCAGTCGAACATCCGCCCCGGCCGACCGGTGTGCCGACGGGCGTCATCCCGCGTGTGCGCGGCCAGCTCCCGATCCGCCCGATCGACCATCGCCGCGATCTCGTCACGCCGGTCCCGCTCCGCCTGCAGCTCCCGGCGCCGCTCGGCAAGATAGGCCGTTCCCGAGCCGGTTGCCGAGCCGGCCCGCCCACCCACACCCACCGTGGGCACGGTCTCCGCCGGGTGGTGGACAGGCGAATCCACCCGGAATCCCCACTCACGGGCGTCCCGGACGGCGTCCAGCATCCGGAGCAGGTCCCGTACCTGGTCGTCGAGGATGGCCCGGGCCTGCTCCGGGTCGGCGAGCACCGTGCCGAACCGCAGCGGCAGCACACCGCCGCGTTCCAGCAGCTCCCACAGCACCTGATCGTGCCGGCGGGCCAGCACGGCGAGGCGACCGGTGTCGGAGACGTCCTCCTCGAGGTCACGCAGCAGGCTCAACTCGACCTCCGAGACGGCGAGTGACAACGGCCCGCAGGCGATCGCGTCCACCTCGGTGCCGGCGCCCAGCCCCTCGATTCCGGCGGTGTCGCTCGCCGCGGGGATGATGCCGTATGCGTAAAGACCGCGGTCGGTCCGGGACGCGCGCGAGGACGGCCGGACGCCGGGCCCGACCGCGCCCACAGTTTCGACGGTCGACTCCGGAACCGACTCCGGAACGGACTCCGACCGCGAGACCGACTCCGACCGCGAGACCGACCCCGACTGCGAGACCGGAACGGGAGGAAGGTCCCGGGGCGGGGTCACGGCCGGCCGGATGCCCTCCATCACCACCCGGGTGATCTCACGGGCGAGGCACTCGACGATCTGATGTCGGGCGAGTTCGCGGGCCTCTCGGACGGCCTCCTCGACGATCTCAGGCGCGAGTCGCCGGGCGAGGGCCGTGAGATCCTCAGCCCCGGCCGTCGTGCTCATGGCCGCTACTCCCTCGTGTCCCGTTCCTCGGCGGCCGATACCCCGTCAAGGCCGATCCCCCCTGCGCCAGCCAGGCCGGCCGGCCCCGTCGAAGAGCCGCTCGACCGCGTCCGCCGGATCCCGGTCCGTCGGCTCGTCCACACCCTCCCCGGCACGATTCGCGATCTGCGCGGGACGGTCGGCGATCCGCTCAGGGTGGTCTTCGGTCCGCCCGGGCCACCGCCCGTCGGCGGGCTCGACCTCGGCCAGCCGCGACCGCAACCTCCTGTTCTCCTCCTCCAAAGATCGCGCCCGGGAGTTGAAGAAGGGGTCCGCGGTCCACCAGTCCAGGCCCATCTCCCGCGCCGTGTCCGCCGAGGCGATGAACAGCCGCAGCTTCAGGGTGAGCAGCTCGACGTCCAGGACGCTGACGACCACGTCTCCGACGATCACAACCCCCTTGTCGAGGACCCTTTCCAACACGTCGGCCAGCGAGTCCGGACGCGAACCACCCCAGGGCCGGGCACGAGGCGGCCCGGCGAAGAGGCTGCGGTCGACGGTCATGGCCCTGCCCGGTTCCTGCTGTCGCGATGGGCGACCTCACGCGGCAACCTCGTCAGTCGGTGGCGGTCAGTCGGTGGCGCCACGGACGAACCTCCGCAGCCGCTCGTAACCGACGAGGTTCCCCTCCCTGTCGACGTCCAGCCGGTAGGTGGCGAGCACGCTCGTGGTGGACGGGATGCGCTCCAACTCGACGACGTCGGCCAGCACCGACCAGCCGTCGTCGGTCCGCCGCACACCGGAGACCCGCTCCGGACTATGCCCCAGCAGCGTCCCGAACTCGTCCAGCACGCCGGGCAGCACCGCCGCCAGTCCCCCGCGGCCCACCCGGCGACGGGCGGTCCTGTCCTCGTCTGGGCTCATGGCCGGTGCGCGGCCCCCGTCCACCCCCGCCTCCGGGACAAGGAGGACCGAGGCATCGAAGACATCGACACGCGGCCCATTCCCGGGACTACCGGCTCCAAACTCCCAGCGTACGACGGGTGTCGACCGCAGATCACCGACCGCCGCACCACCCCGGAGGAGCCCCCGCCCGGAGGAGCCAAGGCCACCCACGCCGAAGATCCACTGGAGGTGGAGAGGTCAGCGCGTCCTACGGGATCAGCGCGCCCATGCCGCCCGCACTGCCCGCGTGGGGCTCGAAGATGATCGGTCCGAGCCAGCGGACCGGGTGAGGATCCTCTGGGTAATCTCCTCGGCCGTCAGCGGCGGCGCGAAGAGAAAGCCCTGCGCACTGTCGCAGGCGGCCGCGCGCAACCGCTCGGCCTGCATCAGGGTCTCGACGCCCTCGGCGGTCACCGTCAGGCGCAGGGTGTGAGCCAACGTGACCAGCGTCTGCACGATCTCCTCATTCCCCGGGTCGGCGTCCCGCGCCGAGCGGAAGCCCTCGATGAACGGTCCGGCGAGCTTGAGCGTGTGCACCGGCAGCCGACGCAGGTAGGCGAGGTTGGAATAACCGGTGCCGAAGTCGTCGATAGCGATCCGCACGCCCATCTCGGCGAGCCCGCGCAGGACCCGCAGCGGCTCGTCGGCCGTGCCCATGAAGGCGCTCTCGGTAAGTTCCAACTGGAGCAGGTCCGGGGAAAGCCCGGTCTCGTCGAGAATGCGTCGGACCTGTTCCACCAGGCCGGCCTCGCGGGTCTGCCGGGCGGCCAGGTTGACGCTGACGAACGGGGCGTGCGGATGACACTCCTGCCACTGCCGCGCCTGCCGGCAGGCAAGCTCCAGCACTCGCCGGCCGAGGGGCACGATCTGCCCGGTCTCCTCCGCCATCCCGATAAACAGATCCGGGGGCAGCAGACCGAGGCCGGGATGCCGCCAGCGGACCAGCGCCTCCACCCCGACCATCGCCCCGGCGGCCATCCTGGCACCCGCACCGTCGCCGAGAGCGATGATCGGCTGGTACTCGACGACGAACTGGTCCTGTTCGAGGGCGCGGGGCAGCATGGTCGACAGAGTGTGCCGGGTCACCTGCCGGACGCCTCGCTCCGCGTCGAACAGGGCCCAGCGGCCCTTCCCCTCCGCCTTCGCCCGGTAGAGCATGATGTCGGCGGCCCGCAGCAGATCGGCGTAGTCCCCGTCGGCGACGGGCCGTTCGACGATGCCGATGCTCGCTCTGATGGACAGCGCGTGGTCACCCACCCGCAGCGGGCTCGCCAGCGCCGCCAGCACGGTCTCGGCGACGGCGACGGCGTCCGCCGTGCCGGCTGTGTCGGCGACGAGGATCACAAACTCGTCACCACCCATCCTGACCAGGAGCTGCTCCGGGGACAGCACCCGACGCAGCCGGTCCGTGACGGCGACGAGCAACCGGTCGCCGACGTCGTGGCCGAGGCTGTCGTTCACCATCTTGAATCCGTCGAGATCGATGAAGCACAGCCCGATGCGACGTTCCGGTCCCGTGGCCATCAGTTCGTGGACCCGTTCGATGAGTACCGTCCGGTTCGGCAGGCCGGTGAGTGGGTCGTGCCGCGCCTGGCGGCGCAGCTGGCTCTGCAACAGATGCCGGTCGGTCACATCCACGATCATGGAGAGCTGCGCACGACACCGCCCGTCGTCGTCGCGCAGACACGACGTGGTCAGCTCGGCCCACACCACCGACCCGCCGATCCCGGTGAACCGCCGCTCCATCCGGATGTGCTCCGGTCCGGCGGTCCGCTGGGCGGCATAGGCCTCCCGGAACTCCCCCGCGTCCTCGGGATGCGCGAACTCGTCGATTGACCTGCCCCGCACCTGACCCGGGTCGACTCCGAGCATCCGCAGAAAAGCGTCGTTGGCGTCGATGATCCGTCCGTCTCCGTCATTGATCAGGATTCCGATCGCGGAGCCGGTGAAGATCAGCCGGAAGCGGGCATCGCTCGCGTGCAGGGCCGCGCGATGGATCGAGTCCTGCCCGGCGAGGATCCGCTCCCGCAGCGCATGGGCGTATCCCTGGGCCAGGCCGCCCTGCAACGCCGCCAGCCGGGCGCCGTACCCGTCGGCCGTCCCGAGTCGTAGGTCGGTGAGCAGTCTGGTGCCACAGATCTCGATGGTTCCGGCCAACGCGTCCGCGGCGCCGAAGGTGTACTCGACGACGGCAGCCCCGACCGCGGCCGCAGGGTCGGCCGTGAACGGTTCGGCGAGCAGGGCGTCGACGAGCCGGTCGCTCAACGCCCGTAACCGCTGCTCGACGTCGATCAGGCCGATCGCCGGGTAGCTGGCGCCGAGGATCTCTCGGGCCCAAGCCTGGGCGAAGCGCGCGACGCCCTGCTGGCGGGCCGTCTGGGGCAGGGACCTCACCGCACGCACTCCTCATCGCACGCATTTCTTACCGGACCATGACGAACCTTGGGCCTGACCCGCCCTGTGACAAAACCTCGGCCGCTGGCCGGAAAAGCGCCGGAAGCCGAAGAAAAACTAATACAAGTTAAGAAAAGTAAGAGATAGCCAGGAAAAACCATAAAAGGCCAAGAACAGCCAAGAACAGCCAAAGAACGGCGAGCTACCGGCGCCCGACCGCGGCAAGTACCGTGGAACGCACCGGGTTGCCCGCGAGGGGATCGGCGCCCATGCCCGCCGCGTCCGGGCGCCAGGCCGGCAGGTAGACCAGGCCCGGGTCAACGAGGTCGTATCCGCGGAGCAGACCGGCGATCTCCGCACGGGAACGCGGGGTCACCCCGGTGGGGGTCTCGTCGTAGACCTTGCTGGCCTGGTTGATCTCTACGGCCCGCTCGTCCGCGATCACATGCGAGATGGCCAGGTAACTGCCCGGCGCCATCGCCTCCCGGAAGGAATCGATGATGCCAGCCGGGTCATCGCTGTCGGGGACGAAATGCAGAACCGTCACCATGAGCACGGCGATCGGTTGAGAAAGATCGAGCAGCTCGGCCACCGCGCTGGAGCCGAGGATCGACGCGGGCTGCCGAACATCCGCCTGCAGCACCGTGGCCCGCGGATTGTCGGCGAGCAGCATCCGGGAGTGGATGACGGCGACCGGGTCGATGTCGACATAGACGACCCGGGCCTCCGGATTCACCCCTTCGGCGATCTCATGTACGTTACCGACCGTCGGCACCCCGGAGCCGAGATCCAGGAACTGTGTGATCCCGGCCTCGGCAGCGAGGAAGCGCACCGCCCGGTGCAGGAACAACCGGTTCGATCTGGCGATCAGCAGGGCATCCGGGAGGATCTCGAGGGCGGCGCGCGTCGCCTCCCGGTCCACCGCGAAATTGTGCGATCCGCCGAGCGCGTAGTCGTACATCCGCGCAGCGCTCGGGCGATTGACATCGATCCCCGCGGCCCACTCGGGCAACTCCTCCATGATCATCCATTCTCCTGCGCGACCCACTAGACGACGTATGGTGAGGAGATTGTCTACCATCGCTACCTTCGTCACCACACCGGCCGGTGTCGCTACGGAGACCAGTACCTCCACACCGCGTTCACACCGCGTTCGCACCCCGTTCGCTCGTTTCATCGCACGCCCGCCCTACCTCCCGCCCGGGCCTCCCAGCGGCGCGGACCGACCTCCGGCGGCGGCCCATGGGGAAGCCGCCGACCGTGCCGAATGTCCGGTTTGACCAGACCGTCCGACCCTGCTCTGCGTGGCCGTCCACGGATGACACTGGTCTGGAACCTGGATCGAGGGTCGACGCCCGCGACGGCCGAGGAGACCCCTACGGCCGGAAGAACCGGAAGAACCGAAAGAACCGGGAGGACCGGAGCTCGCGGCGGCAGCCGACAGACCGACGGCGGCCGGGACAGCACGGGTATTCGGGCGTCGCCCTCGGCCGGGACCACACGAGGCTCCGGTACGAGGTTCCGGGTGAGGAGTGGGACGAGATGCGCGCCCTCGTCGTGTATGAATCGATGTTCGGCAACACCAGGGTGATCGCGGACGCCGTCGCGATCGGCCTGTCGACGTGGTTGGACGTCGGACTCGTGGAGGTCGGCACCGCGGACCCGGCCCTGAACGACGATGTCAGGCTCCTCATCGTCGGCGGGCCCACCCATGCGTTCGAGATGAGTCGGCCCGAGACCCCGGCACGACGCCACCAGGCGGACCGAGGGCAACGTCGTGTCGCCGGGAATCGGGATCCGGGAGTGGCTCGAGGCACTACCCAGGCAACCGAGTGGGTCGCCCGAGGGGATACCGCTCACCGGAGCGGCCACGTTTGACACGAAGGTCCGTCACCCCCGTCCCGCGGGTTCGGCCGCGGCCGGTGCGGCAAAGTGCCTGCACCGTCTCGGCTTCTCCCTCCTCGACCGTCCGCGGAGTTTCTACGTCGACGGCCCGGCGGGCCCACTGGTGGCCGACGAACCCGAACGCGCCCGCCGCCGGGCCGAAAGCCTCGGATGGATGGTCCCTGCCTCGGCGAAGGGTAACGCGCTTTCCTGAGCCGCCTTGACACAGCAACACTTCACCCGGATCGCCGCCGAGTACGAACGGCTCGGTGGAGGAAGTCGGATCTTGCACGGATCTGTAAGGTTTCTGGTTGCACAAAGTGGCAGAGGCGATTTTCGGGCGTGACTACCGGGCGGCGAGGAAAGCGGCTTCGCGGGCGGCGACCTCGGTGACGCGGTTGACGTCCGTCCAAGCACGCTCGCGGAGAAAGGCGCCGAGGTCGTCTGGCCACCCCAGACGCTCGCCGAAGAACCAGGCAAGGAGCTTGTCGGCGTTGCTCTGATCATCGTCGGTGGACTGAGTCCACACCTGCCGTTTCCGCCTTGCTCGGCGGCAGCACTCGGGCCAGTCGGGTTCAGCCGAAAGGAGCGCTACCCAGTCGACCCATTCGCCGGACGACGCGCGCGCAATACCCTCAGCCACAGTGTGTGCCAACGGAACGGCCAAGAGGAACTCGTCAAGGATGCTGGCGATGGGCGTCTCCTGCCGCACGACTTCGTTCCAGAGCACGGTGGGGGTAAATTCAGTCGCAGCGGGCGAGGTCGTTTCGCTACTCGACGGCATGAGGTCGTCGCGCATCCGTTCGAGCATGGCCACTGCGTCGGCCCGCTTCTGATCGACTCGGCCTTGCGGCAGCCACGCGCGCAACGCCTCGAGCTGTTCGGGGGGGCACGGCACCAGGTTCAGCAGGTGCTCCCACCGGCGGTCAGCATAAAACAACGAACGTGCGGTCTGAACGACGAGCTCTCCGGTCATGCGAGAGACCACGCCCTGCGCCGTCGCGGCAGCTACGGTCGCTCGCACGTTCACCAGGGGCTCCGAAAGCGGCCGAAAGCCGTGCTTGCTCGTTGCATGCACAAGGGCCACCTCGTCGTCCGAGGTCAGCTCACCGGAGCAATATCCCGCAGCGATGTCACCGACGGCGACCATGCCGAAGGGCGCCAGCTCGGCGCCGCGTAGCGCCCCCATGCTCGACGACCCGTAGACCCGGATCCCGAGCCCTAGAGCGTACAGGATCTCCTTGTGCCACGCTGCCGGCACTTGGTGGAAGTAGCCGTCGATGATCCCGATCGTGGGCGGTCTCTCCTGGCTGATCCGCCACACGTCCCCGAGCTGAACAGGCGGCAGGAACTCGGCGTCCAGAACGGCGCGAGCGTCGTCGATGCCGAGTGTCGGGCCGAGGAAGACGACTGGCAATGGCCCAGTCACTGGCCCGGTCAACCGACGACGCCCTCGACAGCGGCGCGAGCGCGAGCACCCGGCCTGTACCCCGACACGTCACTGGGCGGCTCGAGACCTGGAACAACCGCGCGGCCGACCGCAACGCCGGTGTCCGGCCGGCTGAGGTCAACCCACCAAGGGTCGAAGCCTCGGGTGACGAGCGCACTCACCACGGCTTCCAGGTCGCGCTCGAGCGTGCTCGTCGAGAGGTCGGGGAGGTCGCTGACGTCGCGGCCGCCGCGCAACGACGCCCGCCATCGCTCTCGCAGCAGTCGCGCCTGCTCGGCGGCAGCGGAGCTCGGGCGGTAGCGGGCGCGGAACATGTCATCGCGTGCACCGCTGATGAGCGTGAGACGGCTCTGCGCCGCTTCGGTGACGGCACGGCACAGCGCGATGTCTCGACTGGGATGGCATCCCATGCCACTCGTGGCGTAGACCGTGAGAACCTGGTCGTCGGCGTCTGGCTCGAAGACTGTGCACTCCACAGTGGCGACGCCGACATCGCTCGTCGCGTCGTGGAGCATCACAGCGATCCCAGCCTCGTCGAAGCGCTCAAGCAGTGACCTGCCGACCGGGTCGGTGACGCTGCCAAGATCGATGGTGGTCGTGGTGACGTCGCCGGTAAGCCGCCACATGGTGATCGCATCGCGTTCGATCAGCTCGCAGAGTGCGTGGAGCTTGGCTTCGAAGCCGTTGTTGCCCGACGACAGACCGTTCGAGGTACAGCTGAACCAGCCGCTACCTGGCGGTTCCTGAACTCGACCGTCGGTGTGCACTACCTCGAACGGGACAAGCGCCGCAGTGCCGTCGACGAGCGAGGCGGCCGCCACCCACGTCGTCGGTGTCGTGGTCGCAAAATTCGCTCCGGTTGCCCGAGCCAGGCCAGACCAATCGGCTATCTGGTGGCGCGGCGCAAGGTCGCAGGCGGGTCCCCACACGGTCGGCACACTCGCCCGTTCGGCGTGCCACAGCTCGACGGATTCCATGATTGCCGAGGCTTTGGCGGCGGCAAGCGTGACGCCCTTGCCCATCGAGACGGCCAGCGAGTAAGCGGCCGGGCGGCAGGCAGTCACCACCGGTATGCCGATCCGGTCCAGTCCAGTGACGTCCGCTACTCTCGTGATCCCGAAGATGTCGAGCTGGCCGCGCAGCCGCCGGACGGTTTCTTCCGGCGCCACCGCGCGGTGGGTCCCGAGGGTGAAGGTCTTTGCTGTCATCGCGATCCTCCGGCCACCAGATGCACGACGTCAGTTGCCATCTCGGTCCGAGGTCGCCAGGCGCAGGCGAGGTCTCGTGCGCGCCGCGGCGGAGCGGGCCGGCGGGTCGGCGTCGGGTGTCAGTGGCAAGGCCAGTGCCAAGAACCGGTCGCCATCCCGGAACACGAGGCGAGCATCGGTCATCTCGGTCAAAAAGGCTCGCACTTCGTCGGGATCGAGGTCAAGGTCGCGGTCACGAAGCAGGCGACCCGCCGCGCTCGACGGGGTGGCGCCGTCGAGGCAGGCGAGGTAGAGCTCCGCCTCGACGTCGTCGAGGAAGATGTCGCGGCTCGGGAGCAAGGGGCGACGGTCGCGGATACGCAGGAACCCCGGCCCTCTCTCGTATCGAAGCGACCGGTGGCGCCCGGGCGTCCAGCAGCGGTCCCAGGCGTCGACCGCGTCACGCAACGGGGCGACCGCTTGTTCGGGGTCGTGCCCGTCCACGTGCTCGTACTCGAACGCATACGCCAGGCCGGCGAGCTCGTCCGCCGGCACGGAGTGCAGGTGGCGGTAGTAGGCGGCGGTAGTAGGCGGCGGGACCGAGCAGCCGCAAGCCGTGGGACGCGGGTTTGTCGAAGTAAGGGCTGAACCGCTGGACCTGAAGCCGGACCAGCCCGGGCGGCTTGAGGTGGACAAGTGACTTCACCAGGTCTGCCATCGCCACGTAGTCTTCGTCGGTCTCGCCCGGCAGCCCGTAAATGATATTCCAGGTCGGAAGCAGCTCGTAGCGCGCCGCAAAGAGCAGGAGGCGTATATTTTGCCACACGGCGACACCCTTGTCGATACTACGCAGCAGGGGTGTGCTCAACGTCTCGATGCCGGGCTGTATCCGGTGGACTCCCGCGTCGCGAAGCTGTCGGACCTGGTCGGGCACGAGGTTCGACTTGATCTCGTAAAAGAAGCGGTAGTCGTGGCCGGCCTTGCGCCGTTTGGCGAGCTCAGGCAACACGCTGTCGAAGAACTTGGGATCCAGGATGTTGTCGACGACGTCGAACTCCACCCTGCGGTGGCGGCGGGCGAGAAACTCGATTTCGTCCACGACCTGGTCCGGGGCTTTGGCCCGGAAGGTCATGCTCGACCCGTTCAGCCCGCAGAACGTGCAGTGGTGACGCTCCCCCCACCAGCACCCTCGGGAGGTCTCGACGACCAGACGCGTCCGGGACGACAACGACTCGCGTAGCGGCGACCGGGCAAGCCGCTCGAAGTACTCGTCGTACACCGGGGTCAGTGCTTCCGACATGGCGAAGCGGTGAACGCGTGAGCCCTCGTCACCGCTCCCACGGGCGAGCAGGCCGGGACCGCTCCCAGGCTGGCGTCCGGCCAACAGTTCGGTGCACAGCGGCCCGAAGGTACGCTCGGCGTCGCCTTGGACGACGTAGTCGACCTCGTCGTAGAGCCGGTGCAACGCGGTCCCCAGCTCGGCGTCGCAGTTGGCGCCGCCGAACACGACGACGAGGTCGCGATCTTTCGACTTCAACCGGCGGGCAAGTGCCAACGAAGGCACCGTCTGCGAGAACGTCGTAGTGAAACCGACCACCGCCGGCTCGGTTGCGAGGATCTCGTCGGCCGACGCAGACAGGAACGCGTCAGTAAGTTCCCTCATGCCCAATGCAGCATCGACGACCGCGTCCGGCACCTGTTCCCGCCGCAGGTAGTCGACGTAGTCGCTCCACTCCTGTACCGGCCGCCCGGGATCCTTGAAGATCCACTCACCTAGCCGACTCTCCACCAGCACCGCACGACGGCGTCGTACAGCGTCGGGGCGATGCCGTTGCCGGCGAAGTAGCCCGCCGCTTCGAGCTGGAGGCTGTAGGCGTTGACGGGCAGCCCGGCGCGTTCGGCGACGGCGGTCAGGATGCCAATCTGGATACTCGGCGTCTCCGGAGACGCCCATGGCATCGCGACGACGCTGATGCTCTTCACGAGACGTCCGGCAGCGCATCGACGACGTGTGCCTGAAGCCCGTCGATCCGTTCGACGACCTCGCGCCTGATGTCCGGCCACCACGGCCGGACCAGGTCCGCTACCGAGCCCTGGGCGAAACCCCGGACACTGCGAACGAGGCGGGCCCGGACGGCGCGGGGCTCGAAACCCGCCGTTCTGCTCCCGAGCGCCCACAGGTGCGCGAGACCGAACCACACGTGGACTGCCTCCAGGAACGGTCGAACGGGAAGTAGGCGCCCGGTCCAGGGCGACCGGACGCACGGCACCTCGACAGCGGCGTCGCCGCCCACCCACGGGCGTTGCAGGCGCTCTCGGTATAGCAGGCCGTGGATGGCTTCATGGACGACGCCCTCGGCGAGACAGTCCAGCGAGGCCTCAGGGTGGTGCGGGTTGGTCACGAACGACCGGCCGATGTAGTTGCCGTTCGTGCCCGAGGCGACGTGGTCAGCGCCGTCAGGATCGATCTGCAGCACCAGGACGCAGGTGGCACGCTGCACGAAGGGCTCGACGGCGCTCGACAGCCCAGCAAGCGAGGACATGGTCTCGACGAGGCGTCGATGGATCGTGTTCACCTGGTCGACGGTGAACGACGGCCGGGAGGCGTTCGTACGCTCGAATCGTCCGCTCAGGTCAATGCCGCGACCTCTCGGGCTGCCGAAGTCCAGCGCCATGGTGCGGTCGCCGGGCAGCTGCGGCCACCCGTCGGTGGTGCCGTCCGGGCGCACGCAGACATCTCCCAGTGCCGACCAGGAAGGTTTCGTCGGGGGCGGTCCCTTGCCGGCGAGCGTCATCTCGACCCCGATCGCCGCGGCGAGAAAAGCTTCGACGTCGTCGGGTCCAGTCGTGGCGAACAGCAAGCGCCGGGTGACTTCCGGCGCGCGCAGCACGCGCCGCTGCCGATGCTCGTCGAGCTGCGTGATCGCGGTGACGGCACCAGCGCCGGACCGACGCCGCAAGGCCTCCGCTGTTCTGTCGACGACGGCGCTGTCGAGCGTGTCGATGAGCGTGGTCCCGTCGAGCCAGGTCAAGGCCTCGCCGACGTCGTCCAGGCTCATACGACCACTCGGGTCATCTCGGCGAGAGCCTGGCGGCGCAGGGCGGTCTCCTCGATGTCGACGTCGAGGCGCTTACGGACGTGAGCAAACAGCGCGAGCAGGTCAGCGCACCACACGCTCGGGTTGTCGAACGCCGCGTTCGATGACCAGCGATGAGGCAGGTAGCCGCCGGAACACGTGGTCGCCTCCGGGCAGGTCTGGCAACCCGTCGGCACCGGTAGTCCGTCGAACATCGCCGCACGGTGCAGCGATGAGAGCGCGCCCACGTCGGACACGTCGTTGGCGAACACGTTGAGGCCCGTCCCAGCCATGCCGTGCCGACAGACCCTGAGGGCGTCGAGATCCTCGACGGCGCCGTCGGGTTCGATGAACACGAATCCGAACGGTTCGTTCCCGACCATGTCGATGTTGGAGCGACCACCGAGCACAAGTCGCGAAACGGCCACGAAAAGTGGGATTCTGGTCGACACCGGGTCGTTGACCCACCACTCGTCGAAGACCGGTAGTAGGTAGTCTGCACACGGTGTCGGGCCGTGGGCCCGGCGCACCTCGGCCACAGTGTCATGGGTGAAGTCGGGGAGGAGGTAGTTCATGGTGCGGAAACCCAGCGAAGTGATGTGCCGGTGGATCGAAACACTGTCGGCTCCGAACTGGACGACTGCGAGCGCACCCATCCCTACGCCGTGTCTTCTCAGACAGTCGATTCCGCTCACCACGCGCTCATGCGACCCGGCGCCGCGCCGGTCCACTCGGGCGGCGTCATGAATCTCCGCGGGGCCGTCGATCGACACGCCGATTTCGATGCGGTGCTCGACGAAGAGCTCCACCCAGTCGTCGATCAGGGTGGCGTTGGTCTGCAGGTTGAAGTCGACCCGGGCCGTGCCAGCCAGCCGCTCTCGGATGCGCCGGCACCAGCGGTCCACAAGTGCTCGGCCGGCGAGCAGGGGTTCGCCGCCGTGGAACGTTATCCGCACTCGCCGCTGGCCGGTCGCCTCGCACCACGCCTCGATGCGACCAAGCGCCGCCTCGACGACGTCGTCGCGCATGACGACCGGGCGGTCCTGCCAGGTATTGTCACCTTTATTATAAACATAGCAGTAGCTGCAGTCGAGGTTGCACCGAGATGCAATTTTGAAGACGAACGCGAGAGATTTTCCGGCAAACTGAGGAGTCGAAATGAAATAACTTGCGCGTTTCGAACCCTCCACAGGCCTGTGACCTGCGATGATGCTCTCGATCACATATTTGTTACTTCATTACGTCCCCATAGGATGCGGAGAAGTGCAATAGCCTTACGCAATATTGGCCGGTCGAATCGCTACGTTGGCGCTGGCCGGGGACCGGCCTCCGGCCGCGGGATGGCCAGTATGACGCGGCTGGGTTGCGGCCGAGCGAACCGGAGTGCCCGCCGCATCCGGCCCGGCTGTTCTGCGGGCTGGTCGCCTCGGCGCGTATCGACGGCGACTGGGTGGCGTTGCGCTGGCTGGAGACCTGGGGCGGCCGGTAGTCGTCATCCAGCCATGCTGCGCTTCGCGGCCTTGGCGGCCACGGTCACGTCGCCCATTCGCTCCGGCGGGCTCATGCCCGCGGCGAGCAGGGAGTTGAGCATGGCGCGGATGCCCGACCCGCGGTTTTCGCAGACGGTGCGGGTCTCGCCGGGGATCGGGACGTCCTCGAGAATCTTGATAAGGGTGGCGTTGCGGGCCGAGGAGATGCCTTCTTCGCCGAGGCTGTCGACCGTGACCGGACCGAACAGCCCACCGGGATTGCGAATGACCAGACGGTCGGGGTACATCTCGACCTGGACCTGGGTGCCGCGGGCGCCACCGGCAAGGTCACGGTGGACCAGCGCGTTGACGACCGCCTCGCGCAGAGCGGTCTCCGGGTACTCCCAGACGTCCTGCCGGCCCACGCCTCCGATGACCGCCCGGCGGGACATGTTGCGGCGGACTGCCGCCAGCGTGTCGCGGACCATGACCGGGACCGGGCCTTCCAACGTCACGCTGTCCAGGAACCGTTCAGTGGGCCGGCCGCCGGTCTCGGTCGGGTAGTGCACGAAGGTGACCATCAGTTGCGGGAAGTGCTCCTGCGGATAGCTGCCGAGCGCCAGCAGCCCTGCCAGCGAGACCACGTCTTCGCCATCGTTTCCAGGCACGAGCACCCTGGCACGGCGCAGCACCGCCAACCGGTCCAGATCCTTGAACGCATACGGCCTGCTGACCCTTAGCCGGGCGATCAACACGTCGACACCGGCCGCATCCAGATGATCCAGACCAACACCGTGGACGGCCTGCTCGTCCTCACGGGGCTGCCCACGTGAGGACAACATCACCTGGACCTCATAGGCCGACAGCCGACGATCATCATCGCCTACTCTGACATAGCTGCCCTTGGTGATGCCGGCTCCGCGCGAGTAGCAGGGCTTCTGAGCGGGATCTAGCTCGGGGACCTCGGCGACCAGAACCTGGACGCCTTCAAAGTCATGAATCTTGATCAGCGGTCGCAGCGGAGGCTCCATGTCCTCGGAACACATCGAGCCGAGATTGGCTGTCAGCCTCGCCGGATCAGGCAGTCCGGTCGCAACGAAGCCCTGGGCTTCGTCCAGCCCAAGGACGATCACGCCACCTCGCGTGTTGGCAAACCCCGAGAGTGTCTCGCGCAGCGACTTCGGCAGCCCACCCTGCGCCTTCTTCACCTCGACGTCGGCGATGTCCGCACCGATGGCGCGGAGGTTGGCGAGGTCGTGAGTCCGGACCGAGCCCAACAAGTCGCCGATCAAGATCCGTCCGCACCTCGGCGCCGGGCGCCGACGGTCGTCATAACCGGGGTTCGACGACAGATGGGGCCGCGGGTGCGGCAGCGCGCTCGGCGGCCGCCAGCCGTCGGCCGGTCCACCGGCGCAGACCGGTCGCGGCGAGCACGACGCCACCGCCGACGGCGTAAGAATACACCCGCAAGGTCCACGCGTCGCCGGGCAGATCCGTGAACAGCGAGACGTAGACGGGGTGCGCGGCCGCGGCGACGGCGAGCCATTCCAGCCGCCCGGCGATGACGGCGAGCGCCGCCAGCAGCACCCCGTACCAGGGCTGGACCGGGGTCGCGACAAGGAACGCGGCACCGACCAGCCACAGCGCGGCCCGTTCGACGGGAACCCGCTGTGGATCGGTCCGCAGCACGGCGACCGTGACCGCCGCCAGCAGGGTGGCCGCTACCGCCTTCGCCGCGGATCCGTCCAGGTGCAGCAGCCCGGCGAGCAGGAGGAAGCGGCTGCCCTCGCCGTAGCCCTCGACGTCGAGGTACTGCGGGAGGAAGCCCAGCGCCTGTGTACCGACGGTGAGGATGTGCGGCAGGTAGGACAGCACGACCACCCCCGCTGCGGCCCCGGCGAGCGTGACGGGCCGGCGCCGGGCCGCCGCGGGCAGCAGCAACGCCGGGTACAGCTTCACCGCCACCGCGCCGCCGAGCAGCGCCCCGGCGACCCCCGTCCGCAGCGGATGGGACCGGGCGGTGAGGACCGCCAGAGCGCTGAGCGCCAGCACGGCCCCGAGGACGTCGACGTGCGCATCGGAACCGATCTCCAGGCCGGCGAGCGGCGAGAACGCATAGAAGGCCGCGTGGCGCGGGTCGCGGGTCGCGGCCTCGCGCCACCAGCATCCGCATCATCAGCCCGACCAGTGCCAGGGACGTCAGCGAGGCGTAGAGCTGGAGTTTGTGTTCGCGCGGCGGCCCCGGCAGGACATGAACGGCGGTGAAGTACGCCTGCGCCACCGGCGGGTAGATGGTGTGGGCGCGCGGGTAGTTCAGCCGGATACAGTGCGGCCCGCGCCCGATCGCCGCGCACCCGGCCGGATCCGGGAACAGCCAGCGATCGCGCAGCCGGGCCAGTTCCGGAGCGAGCGGGCCGTACCGGTAGGGGTCGATCCCGGCAGCCTGGACCCGACCGTCCCAGGCGTAGCGGTACAGGTCGTCGGAGAGCTGCGGGCCGGTGGTGGCCGCGACGGCGTGGATGGCGACAATTCCGCCGAGCAGCATGGCGACAGCCAACCGGCGCGGGGCCGCGTGGACCAGCAGCGCGGCTGTGGCGACACCGAGCGCCCACCAGAGCATGACGGGGTAGAGCACCCCTGCCCGACCGGGCAGGTATCCCGGCGCCGCGAGGACGGCGCGCTGCGCCGCGAGCAGGCCCGCGAGCCCGACACCCGCCCCGGCCAGGGCCAAGGCGGGCCTGAGGCGTGGCGCGGTGCGGGTTCTGGGCATGGTCCCGAGACTGGCAGGCGCAGCGCCGGCGCGGGAACACCGCGCCAGGCCTTCCTCGTTCCGTAATGCCGGTACTCGGTCGCGAGTGGTCCCGGCGGCCTACCGTGCATTCGTGCGACAATTGCCTCGCCAGTTGCCCCGTCGGTTGCCTCATCTGCTGACCGAAAAGCTGCCGGAACCACCCCCGGTCCTGCGGCGCGGCCCCCTGCGCGAAAACGCATTCCCCAGTCGGCTGCACGATCCACGGATGGCGGCTCTCCTCGGCCTCTGGCTCGGGATCGCCTTCGGAACATGCTTTCTGACCGGGCTGGTGTCGCATTTCATGCAGCATCCGCCGTCCTGGCTGGAATGGCCTTCCCGACCCGTCTGGCTGTACCGGGTGACCCAGGGCCTGCACGTGACCACCGGACTCGCGAGCGTCCCACTGCTGCTGGCGAAGCTGTGGACGGTGTATCCGCTGTTGTGGGAATGGCCCCCGATCCGTTCCGTCGCCCATGCGGTGGAGCGGATAACGATCGTGCCGTTGATCGCAGGGGCGATCTTCCAGCTCAGCACGGGCATCGCGAACATCGCGCAGTGGTACCGGTTCCACTTCTTCTTCACCGTGACCCATTACTGGGTCGCCTGGATCACAATCGGCGCGCTGGTCCTCCACATCGTCGCGAAGCTCACCGTCGTCCAGGCGAACGTGGGCCGTCGCCGCCATGAGCGCGCGCCCCTGAACGGCGCCGCCACCACCATGACCGGCGACGCCACCATGACCGGCGCCGCCCCGGGGACGGGCAGTCTGACGCGGCGCGGCCTCGGCCTCGCGACGGGGACCGCCGCCGGGGTAATCGTGGCGACGACCGCTGGCCAGTCGGTCCCGGGCCTGGCCCGGCTGGACCTGCTCGCGCCGCGGCGGCCCGACATCGGCCCGCAGGGGCTCCCGGTGAACCGCACGGCGCGAGCCGCGCGGGTCACCTCCCTCGCCCGTGACCCCGGGTACCGGCTGGAGGTGGTCGGTCCGCGCCGGATAGTGTACACCATCGAGGAGCTGTACGCGCTGCGTCGGTACAGCTCGAAGCTGCCGATCACCTGCGTCGAGGGATGGGCCGCGGACGCCACCTGGCACGGGCCGCGGCTGCGGGATCTGCTGGACGCCGCCATGATCCCCGCCGACGCGACGGTCCGGGTCGAGTCCCTCGAGGCCCGCGGGGGCTACCGGGCAAGCGACGTCAGCCCCTCGCACGCCCGCGACTCGTTGACCCTGCTCGCGACCGGGGTGAACGGCGCCGGCCTCGACCTCGACCACGGTTATCTGGATCTGTCGCTGATCTTGTGATTCTTCTGGCCCGCCGGTGATCATCGGGCGAGGAGGACCCGTTTGCGGAGCAGGCC
>NZ_CDWTMG010000028.1:2770-35867 GCF_977945845.1 Frankia sp. CcMO1 | reverse complement strand
GCTTCCCTCGCTGCTGCCCGGCGGCCGCCCGGTCACCGACGCCGCCGGGCGCGCCGAGGTCGAGGAGGTCTGGGGGGGTCCGCTGCCCGGCGCGCCCGGCCGCGACACCGACGGCATCCTGGCCGCCGCCGCGGCCGGGCGGCTCGACGGGGTGATCGTGGCCGGGGTCGACGCGGAGGACCTGCCGAATCCGGCGAGTGCGCTCGCGGCGCTCGCCCGGATGCCGTTCTGCGTCTCGATCGAGCTGCGCCGGTCGTCGATCGCCGAGGTCGCGGACGTGGTGCTGCCCATCGCCCCGGTGGCGGAGAAGGCCGGCTCGTTCGTCGACTGGGAGGGCCGGCTGCGACCGTTCCAGCGGGCCCTGGACACCCCGGCCCTGCCGGACGTCCGGGTGCTGCACCTGCTCGCCGCCGAGATGGGCCTCGACCTCGGCTTGCCCGACGCCGGCGCGGCCGCCCGCGAGCTGCGCGCCCTGGGCCGGGCCGGCGACGGTGTGAGCCGGGTGCCCGCCCCGTCGGAGCCGATCGCCGAGCCGCCGGTCGCGGGGGTGGGTGAGGCGGTGCTCGCGACCTGGCACCAGCTCGTCGACGACGGCGCTCTGCAGGCCGATGAGCCCTACCTGGCGGGCACCGCGCGCCCGGCGGTGGCCCGCCTGTCCGCCGCGACCGCCGCCGAGATCGGCGCCGTGGCCGGGGGGCGGGTAACCGTCACGACCCCCCGCGGCTCGATCACCCTGCCCGTCGAGGTCACGGCGATGCCCGACCGGGTGGTCTGGGTGCCGACCCACTCGCCGGGCTCGCACGTGCGCCGGACGCTTGCCGGGCACGCCGGGGTCCTCGTCCGGGTGGGCGCCGCCGGGACGAGCACCCCCGCCGAGGACGATCCCCCTGCCGGGGACGACACTCCCGCCGGGGACGACACTCCCGGAGGCCGCGCATGAGCGCCACCCCGCCCACGCTCGTCTGGGCCGCGGCCGCGGATCCGGACCTGCATGCGTTCGCCGACGACCCGTTCTGGCTGATCCTGCTCAAGGCCGTCGCGGTGTTCGCCTTCCTGCTGCTGATGACGCTGTTCGCGATCGTGTTCGAGCGCAAGGTCGTCGCGAAGATGCAGCAGCGGGTCGGCCCGAACCGCCACGGCCCGAGGGGCTGGCTGCAGAGCCTCGCCGACGGCGCCAAGCTGATGCTCAAGGAAGACCTCATCCCGGTACTCGCCGACAAGCCGATCTTCATCCTGGCGCCGATCGTCTCCGCGGTGCCCGCGTTCCTCGCCTTCGCGGTGATCCCCTTCGGTCCGGAGGTCTCGATCCTCGGGGAGCGGACCACGCTGCAACTGGCGGACCTGCCGGTGAGCGTGCTCTACCTGCTGGCGGCCGCCTCCCTCGGTGTCTACGGGCTCATCCTGTCGGGCTGGTCGAGCGGGTCCACCTACCCGCTGCTCGGCTCGCTGCGTTCGGCCGCGCAGATTATCTCCTACGAGGTCGCGATGGGGCTCGCGTTCGTCGCGGTGTTTATCTACGCCGGCACGCTGTCGACCTCCGGCATCGTGGCGAGCCAGTCGGGTCGCTGGTACATCGTGCTGGTGCCGTCGTTCGTCCTGTACTGCATCTCGATGGTCGGCGAGACGAACCGGACCCCCCTCGACCTCCCCGAGGCCGAGGGCGAACTGGTCGGCGGGTTCCACACCGAGTACAGCTCCATCAAGTTCGCGTTCTTCTTCCTGGCCGAGTACATCAACATGGTCACCGTCTCGGCGATCGCGACGACCTTGTTCCTCGGGGGCTGGCAGCCTCCGCCCATCCCCGGCCTGTCCGGTCTGAACTCCGGCTGGATTCCGCTGATCTGGTTCGTCCTCAAGCTGCTGGCGTTCCTGTTCTTCTTCATCTGGCTGCGCGGGACGCTGCCGCGGCTGCGGTACGACCAGTTCATGAGCTTCGGCTGGAAGGTGCTCATCCCGGTCGGTCTGGTCTGGGTGCTGGCCGTCGCGACCTTCCGCGTCTACCAGAAGCACGTGGACGACCGCACGCCCTGGCTCGTCGGGTTCGGCGTGGTCGTCGGCATCCTGCTGATCGTCGCGCTCATTGATCCCGGCGGCGCGAGGCACCAGCGGGAGCTGGAGGAGGCCGAGCAGCGCAAGTTGGCCGAGGCGCCGAGCCTCGACCGCATCCCGTGGCCGCCCCCACCGCCGGCCGGTGGACGGGGCCGTCCGGCGGTGTCCGCCGGTGCCTCGGCCAACGGGTCGTCCACTGTCATCCCCGCGGACCCCGGTCCGCGTCAGGAGCGTTGAGTCATGGGGATCCTCGACCCGTACAAGGGGTTCGGCGTCACCTTCGGGACGATGTTCAAGAAGCCGACGACCGAGCAGTACCCGGAGGAAAAAAAGGAGACCGCCCCGCGTTTCCACGGCCGTCACCAGCTCAACCGGCATCCCGACGGCCTGGAGAAGTGCGTCGGGTGCGAGCTGTGCGCCTGGGCGTGCCCGGCCGATGCGATCTATGTCGAGGGCGCGGACAACACCGAGGCTGAGCGGTACTCCCCGGGCGAGCGGTACGGCCGCGTCTACCAGATCAACTACCTGCGGTGCATCCTGTGCGGGCTGTGCATCGAGGCCTGCCCCACCCGGGCGCTGACGATGTCCAACGACTACGAGCTCGCCGACGACAGCCGACAGGATCTGATCTTCACCAAGGAACAGCTGCTCGCTCCGCTGCGCGAGGGCATGGAGGCGCCGCCGCATCCGATGCGGCTCGGCTCCAGCGAGACCGACTACTACACCCGCGACCCCGATGCCCCGCTGCCCTGGCAGGCCGCGGGGCAGGAGCAGGCCGCGGGGCAGGCCGCGGAGCGGGAGGCAGCAGACGTCATCGCCCGGCGGACGGCGGGCGAGCACTCCCGGGCGGACGAGGTTCCCGCCCACGGCGCCGGTTCGGAGCGACCACGATGAACCACGAGATCCTCGCCGCCGCGGCGGGGGACATCACCAGCACCTCCACCGGTGAGGCCGCGACCTTCTGGATCCTCGCCCCGGTCGCGGTGCTGGCCGCACTCGGCATGGTGATGGTCCGCAGCGCCGTGCACTCGGCGCTGCTGCTGGTGGCCAACCTGTTCTGCGTCGCGGTGTTCTACCTGATCCAGGAGGCACCGTTCCTCGGGTTCGTGCAGATCATCGTCTACGCGGGCGCGATCATGGTGTTGTTCCTGTTCGTGCTGATGCTCGTCGGGGTCGACTCGTCCGACTCGCTGGTGGAGACCATCCGCGGTCAGCGCCTCGGCGCGATCGTCTTCGGCCTCGGCTTCGCGGGCCTGCTGGCCTTCCCGATCGGTTCGGCGATCGACGGCGGGAGCGCCACGGGCTTGTCCGAGGCGAACACCGGCGGCAACGTCCAGGCGATCGGCCGCCTGCTGTTCACCGACTATGTCTTCGTCTTCGAGGCGATCTCGGCGCTGCTTGTCGTCGCCGCGATCGGCACGATGATCCTCGGCCACCGGGAACGCGAAGGCGGCCGGATCAGCCAGCGGGAGTGGATGCGGCGGCGCTTCACCGAGGGCCGTCAGGTCACCCCGCTGCCCGGGCCGGGGGTCTTCGCCCGGCATGACTCCGCCGACACGCTCGGGCTGTTGCCGGGCGGCGGGCGCGCCTCGGGCATCGGGGGCATCCCCGAGACGCCCGGCGAGCCGGGCGGCGGCATCTCCCGGGACGCGAACGGCTCGGCGCCCATCGGCGCCGATAAGGGGGACGGTCGATGAACCCCGCGAACTACCTGATCCTCTCCGCGCTACTGTTCACCATCGGCACGGTCGGGGTCCTCGTCCGGCGCAACGCGATCGTCGTGTTCATGTCGGTGGAGCTCATGCTCAACGCCGCGAACCTGACTCTGGTCACGTTCTCCCGCATTCACGGGACCCTCGACGGGCAGATCATGGCCTTCTTCGTCATGGTCGTCGCCGCGGCCGAGGTCGTCATCGGCCTGGCCATCATCCTCAGCATCTTCCGAACCCGTCACTCGGCGTCGGTGGATGACGTGAACCTGCTGAAGTACTAGATCCCAGCCAAGCACGAGTACGAGCGCGAGCACCAGATCTTGACCAGCATTCCCACCGCGGACCGGGTCGGGTGGACTCTCCGGTCCGCTCCCGCCGCCGGAACGCGGCTGCGACCGGCCGTCGGCCACGGAAGAACGGACGACACTGCAGTGACGCATTATCGCCAATGGCATCCGCGGCGGAGTCGCGATGAACGCTGACCCGCTTCTGCTCGCCGCCGCCGAACATGGCGGCAGCAAGATCCATTATGCGGCCGCGTCGGGGGTCTTCTCGCTGACCTGGCTGCTCATCGCGCTTCCGTTGGCCGGAGCCGCGGTGCTGTTGCTCGGCGGCCGGCGGACCGACGGGTTCGGGCATCTGCTCGGCACACTGACCTCCGCCGCCAGCTTCGTGATCGGTCTGGTGCTGTTCGCCGGCCTGCTCGACCGCCCCGGTGACGACCGGGCGCTGTCCCAGCAGCTGTACTCCTGGATTCCAGTCAACGGTTTCCAGGTGGACGTCGGTCTGCTGGTCGACCAGCTTTCGGTCGTCTTTGTGCTGCTGATCACCGGGGTCGGGACACTGATCCACATCTACTCGATCGGCTACATGGCGCACGACCCGGTCCGGCGGAAGTTCTTCGCCTACATGAACCTCTTCCTGGCGTCGATGCTGCTGCTCGTCCTGGGCGACAATTTCCTGTCGCTCTACGCCGGCTGGGAGCTGGTCGGGCTGTCGTCCTTCCTGCTCATCAAGTTCTGGGAGTACAGGCCGGCCGCCGCCACCGCGGCGAACAAGGCCTTCTACATGAACCGGGTCGGGGACGTCGGGCTGGTGCTCGCGATCATGTTCATGTTCGCCACCGTCGGGTCGACGAGCTACGCCGACGTGTTCGGCTCGGCCGCCGCGGGCGTCATCGGTTACGGCACGATCACCGCGATCGCGCTGCTGCTCCTGCTCGGCGCGTGCGGCAAGTCCGGTCAGTTCCCACTGCAGGCCTGGCTGCCGGACGCCATGGAGGGCCCGACCCCGATCTCCGCGCTCATCCATGCGGCAACCATGGTCACCGCCGGGGTCTACCTCATCGTGCGGGCCGGGCCGATCTTCAACGAGACGCAGGCCGCTCGCACCGTCGTAGTGATCATCGGGGCGGTCACGATCCTGATTGGCTGCGTCATCGGCTGCGCCTACGACGACATCAAGAAGGTGCTGGCCTACTCGACGGTCAGCCAGATCGGGTACATGTTCCTCGCGGTGGGGCTGGGACCGGCCGGCTACGCGATCGGCATCATGCACCTGCTCGCCCACGGCTTCTTCAAGGCCGGCCTGTTCCTCGGATCCGGCTCGGTGATCCACGCGATGCACGACGACCAGGACATGCGCCACTACGGCGGGCTCTGGCGGTACATGCCCATCACCTGGGTGACCTTCGGTTTTGGCTACCTGGCGATCATCGGGTTCCCCGGGTTCTCCGGCTTCTTCACCAAGGACCGGATCATCGAGACCGCCTTCGACAAGGGTGGGACATCGGGATACCTGCTCGGCTCGATCGCGCTGCTGGGCGCGGGCATCACCGCCTTCTACATGTCCCGGCTGTTCCTGATGACCTTCCACGGCAGGCCGCGCTGGACGACGGAGGGCGAGCACGTCCGGCATCCGCACGAGTCCCCGGTGTCGATGACCGGGCCGATGATCGTGTTGGCCGTCGGCTCGGTCCTCGCCGGTGGCCTGTTCGTCCTCGGCCACTCGTTGCAGGACTGGCTCGAACCGGTCGCCGGGACGCACGTCGAGGGCGTCCACACCTTCTCGCCGCTCGTCCTCACCCTGCTCACACTGGTGGTCACCGTCGGCGGCTTCGCCGGCGCCTATGTGCGCTACCAGCTGCGCCCGGTCGAGGCGACGGCCCCGCCGGACTCCAAGGTCACCCTGGTCACCGTCGCCGCCCGTCACGACCTGTTCGCGAACACCTTCAACGAGACCGTCGCGATGCGGCCTGGCCAGTACCTGACCCGTTTCCTGGTCTGGCTGGACCTCGTCGGCGTCGACGGGCTCGTGCGGAGCAGCGCCGCCGCCATCGGCGGCCTGTCGGGGCGGATGCGCCGCCTCCAGACCGGCTTCGTCCGGTCCTACGCTCTGTCAATGTTGGGAGGTGCCGTCCTCGTGGTCGGCGCGCTGTTGCTGGTGAGGGCGGGCTGACATGCACACAGTCCCCTGGTTGACGATCATGTTGATCGTCCCGGTCGCGGGTGCGATGATCGTCGCCGCTCTGCCCCGCCGGCTGTCGACCCTCGCCAAGCAGCTCACCCTCGGGCTCTCGCTGGCGGTCCTGGTGCTCGCGGTCCTTGCGACTGCTGCCTACGACCCGAACAAGGCCGGCTTCCAGTTCGGCCAGTCCTACGACTGGATCAAAACCTTCGGCATCTCCTACTCGGTGGGAGCCGACGGCATCTCGCTGGTGCTGATCCTGCTGGCCGCGCTGCTGGTGCCGGTCGTGGTCCTGGTGTCCTGGGACGAGGCAGACGCGGATGGCGGGACGACCGGCGCGACGGACCCGACCGGCGCGGCCGCCGTCGGGGCGGACGGCTCCGGGCCCGGAGCCGGGACGCGGAGCAGGCGGTCGGTCCCGGCGTTCTTCGCGCTGTTGCTGGCGCTGGAGGCCGGGATGATCGGCGTGTTCGCCGCCACCGACGTCTTCCTCTTCTACGTCTTCTTCGAGGCGATGCTCATCCCGATGTACTTCCTCATCGGGAGCTACGGCCCGGTCAGGGAGCAAGCGCAGCGCTCCTACGCGGCGGTCAAGTTCCTGCTCTACAGCCTCTTCGGTGGCCTGCTGATGCTCGCCGCCGTGATCGGGCTGTACGTCGTCTCCGCCGACAACCTCGGCAGCGGAACCTTCGACTTCGCCACCCTGCGGCAGATGGACATCACCCCCGAGGTGCAGAAGCTGCTGTTCCTCGGCTTCTTCCTGGCGTTCGCCATCAAGGCCCCGCTGTTCCCGTTCCACACCTGGCTGCCCGACGCCGGCGCGCAGTCGCCCACCGGCGGCGCGGTGCTGCTGGTCGGGGTGCTGGACAAGGTGGGCACGTTCGGACTGATCCGGTACTGCATCCCGCTGTTCCCCGACGCGGCCGACTACTTCGCCCCGCTGGTGCTGGGGCTGGCGGTGACCGGCATCTTCTACGGCGCCCTGCTCGCCATCGGGCAGCGGGACATGAAACGGCTGGTCGCCTACACCTCGCTGGCCCACTTCGGCTTCATCGCGCTGGGCACCTTCGCCTTCACTTCCCAGGCGGGCAGCGGCGCGGTGCTCTACATGGTCAACCACGGCCTGTCCACCGGCCTGCTTTTCATGGTCGTGGGCTTCCTGGTGGCGCGCCGCGGCACCCGTGACGTCGGCGCTTACGGTGGTCTGGCCAGGGTGACGCCGGTGCTCGCCGGGGTGTTCCTCGTCGCCGGACTGTCGTCGTTGGCGTTGCCCGGGACGAACAGCTTCGTCAGCGAGTTCCTGGTGCTGATGGGGACGTTCACCCGGAACAAGCCGCTGGCGATCGTCGCGACCACCGGCATCGTGCTGGCCGCGATCTACATCCTGTACCTCTACCAGCGGACGATGACCGGGCCGGTGGTGCACGAGGAGAACAAGGTCCTGGTCGACCTCAGCCTGCGCGAGAAGCTCGTCGTCGCCCCGATGGTCGCGCTCATCGTCGCGCTCGGGGTCTACCCCAAGCCGCTGCTCGACATCATCACGCCGACGGTGACGGCGACCTATGCCGATATCGGCAAGTCTGACCCGGCTCCGACGCACTCGGTGACCGCGGAGTCCGGAGGCCACTCGTGAGCGCCACACCCGACCTTCTCCTGGCGCAGGAATCGAACCCGATGATCACGCCGCCGTCGATCGAGTACTCCTCGCTCAGCCCGATCCTGATCGTGTTCGGGGTCGCGCTCGTCGGGGTGCTCGTCGACGCCTTCGCCACGAAGCGGGCCCGGCGGACCTTCCAGCCGATCCTGGCGGGTGCGGGCTTCGTCGCCGCGCTCGTGGCCGTGGCGGTGCTGCATGGCCGGCAGGCCATCCTCGCCTCCGGTGCGCTGGCGATCGACGCGCCGACCCTGTTCATGCAGGGCACGATCCTGGTCTTCGCCCTGCTGTCGGTGCTGCTGGTGGCCGAACGCCAGCTTGACTCGTCCGGCGGGGCGATCGTGGCCTCGGCCGCGATCACTCCAGGCTCGAAGGGATCGACGGCGCAGCAGACCTCGGCAGACGTGCAGACCGAGGCGTATCCGCTGATGGTCTTCTCGGTCACCGGGATGATGCTCTTCGTCGCATCGAACAACCTGCTGGTGATGTTCGTGGCGCTGGAGATCCTCTCGCTGCCGCTGTACCTGCTGGCCGGGCTCGCCCGCCGCCGCCGGCTGCTGTCGCAGGAAGCGGCGATGAAGTACTTCCTGCTCGGGGCGTTCTCCTCGGCCTTCTTCCTCTACGGCGTCGCGTTTGCCTACGGATTTGCCGGCAGCGTGGAGTTCGGGGCGATCGCGGACGCGGTCGGCAACGCCGGTGTGAACGACACCTACCTCTATCTGTCGTTCGCGCTGCTGGCGGTGGGTCTGTTCTTCAAGATCGGCGCCGCGCCGTTCCACTCCTGGACGCCGGATGTCTATCAGGGCTCGCCGACGCCGGTTACCGCGTTCATGGCGGCGGGGACGAAGGTCGCCGCGTTCGGCGCCCTGCTGCGGGTCTTCTACGTCGCCTTCGGGGGGCTGCGCTGGGACTGGCGACCAATCCTGTGGACGATCGCCATCCTCACCATGCTGGTCGGCGCGGTGCTTGCCCTGACCCAGCGCGACATCAAGCGCATGCTGGCCTACTCTGCGATCGCGCACGCCGGGTTCCTGCTGGTGGGCCTCGCCGGCACCAACACCGACGGCCTGCGCGGCTCGATGTTCTACCTGGTGACCTACGGCTTCACGACGATCGCCGCCTTCGCCGTGGTCTCCCTGGTCCGTACCGGCGACGGCGAGGCCGGCGACCTGTCCCAGTGGCGGGGGCTCGGCAGGACCTCGCCCCTGCTGGCCGGGACGTTCTCGTTCCTGCTGCTCGCGCTCGCGGGGATCCCGTTGACGAGCGGGTTCACCGGGAAGTTCGCGGTGTTCCAGGCCGCGATCGCCGGGGACGCCACCCCGCTGGTAGTCGTTGCACTGGTGTGCAGCGCCATTGCCGCCTTCTTCTACGTGCGGGTCATTGTGCTGATGTTCTTCTCCGAGCCGTTCGCCGAGGGTCCGGTGGTGGTGACCCGCCCGACGTTGACTTTCGCCGCGGTCGCCATCGGCACTGTGGCTACTCTTGTACTGGGAGTAGCGCCACAGCCACTCCTGGACCTCGCGACGACCGCCGCGACGTCCGGCTTCGTACGCTGACGGTGGTATGAGCGATATCGGGCTGGACGTCGTGGGGATCAGGACCGATCCTGATCTGGAAAAGGCCGTGCGGATGGGTCTTGTCCGGGTGGAGGGTCTGCTGCGCGAGTCGGTGCGCAGCGAATCCGCCTTCGTGACCGAGACCTCCCGCCATCTCGTCGACGCGGGGGGGAAACGTTTCCGTCCGATCGTTGTGCTGCTGGCGGCGCAGTTCGCCGATCCCGAGGCCGACGGGGTGGTGCCGGCGGCGGTGGCGATCGAACTCACCCATCTGTCGACGCTGTACCACGACGACGTGATGGACGAGGCGCCGCGGCGGCGGGGAGCGGCCTCTGCGAACACGCGGTGGACAAACACGGTCGCCATCCTCACCGGGGACTACCTGTTCGCCCGCGCCTCCGACATCACCGCGGACCTCGGCCCGGAGACGACCCGCATCCTCGCCCGGACGATCGCGACCCTGTGCGAGGGGCAGATCCGGGAGACCGTGGGCCCGGCGCCCGGGCAGGACCCGGTCGAGCACTATCTGCGGGTCATCACGGACAAGACCGCCTCGCTGATCGCGACCTCGGGTCGGCTCGGTGCCATGCTGGCGGGCGCTGACCCGATCACCGTCGACACCCTCGCGACCTTCGGGGAGCTTTTCGGGGTGGCTTTCCAGTTGTCCGACGACATCATCGATGTTGCCTCGGACCCGGTGGACTCGGGCAAGACGCCCGGCACGGATCTGCGGGAGGGGATCCCGACCCTGCCGGTGCTCTACGCGCTGCAGGCCGATGACCGGGCGGCGGGACGGCTCCGGGAGCTCATCACCACCGGATTCGCCCCCGGCGACGGGAACACGGAGGACCGGGTGGGCGAGGCTCTCGATCTGCTGCGTAGCCACGTGGGCATGGCCCGGGCCCGGGCGGAACTCGTCTCCTGGTCGAGCCGGGCGCGGGAATGCCTCGCGCCGTTGCCGGACAATCCGGCGAAGACCGCCCTGGAGTCCCTCGCCGACTTCGTGGTCGACCGCACCGGCTGAGCGCGGCGCGGGACCGCCCGGTCCCGGAAACAAGGTGACCTGGCCGAATCTGGTGAGACCCGGCCAGGTCGGAGGGCGTCCTGGGTCAGTGCCCCGACGTGACCGCCGTCGTGGCGGTGGTTCCGGCCGGGTCGGCGTGGCCCTTCGTGGCACCGGCCTGCGTACCGAAGAATGTCTCGAGCAGCGGAGTGACGTCGATCGGCGTCGGATGGAACGGCAGGGAGCCACCGGCCGAAGTCGGCGTCGGGCTCGTGGAGGGGGTCGGGTCGCCCCACGGCCACGAGTCGGTCGGCGACGGCGATGTCGTGGCCGCGCCGGCGGTGCCCGTCGGACTGGGCGCGATGGTACGCAGGTCGGTGGGGCTCGTGTTGGGTGAGCTGAGCTCGTCCCGCGGCGTCAGTGGCACGATCGGGATCGGCGAGGTGCCGGGGCTCAGGTACGCCTCGCCGGTGGCGTGGGAGGAACCTGATCGCCCGGACGGACTACCCGGGTGGGCGGTCAGGCCGGACTGGCTCGTGCTCGGCGCCAGCAGCGCCTGGGGCGGAGTGGGCAAGGTGGCCTGCGGACGGTCGCGGGAGGCCTGCGTCTGCGAGGAGCCGAAGGCGGCCCCGCCTGTGTACTGGACCCGAGGCACCTCGCCGCCGTTCGGGCCGGTCGTGGCGCCCGTCGGATCGCCGCCCAGGGCTACGCCGGCGACCAGCGCGGACAGCCCGGCGAGCGAGACGGTTCCCGCCGCGGCGAGCCGCACCCGCCCGCTGCCCCGCCGACTGGCCGGTGCCCGGTGCGCGCCGGGCATCCGGCCGGGGCTCTCGGCGGGCGGGCTCGCCGGATGGATGTCGGCGGGCCGGTGGCTCCCGGTGGGGGAGGTGGGCCCGGGAACGTGGAGGGGTTCGTAGAGGGTGCCGAGGGTGCCGCCGGCTTGGACCCCGGCGGCGGCCGTCGTGGCCGTCGTGGCGAACCGTGGCCGGCCGGTCCGGGACAGCGTGTCCAGCGGCCGGCGACGCTGGGCGGCATCGCCGACCCGGCTGGCCGTGGCCTCCCGGGCCCGGCGGGCGGAGGTGCTCACCGACAGCGGTCCGGTGATCGTGTCGAGCTCGCCGGGTGGGGCGACCGGGGGCCGTGGCGGGGTCGGCGGTGGGAACGACGCGGCTGCCGCGGTGGAGGTCGTCGGTGCCGCGGCCGAATGGCGGCCGGTGGCCTGCCTGGCGACTTCCTGGCGCTGGCGTGAATGCCGACCGGCCGAATGATTGCCCACGACGACCTCCGGGAGCGGTCCGGACGACGACGCCGACCGAGCCGCGGGGTTGCCCGGCGCGACCGGCCGTGATCGGAACGGTCATGCTGATGGTGCCCATAGGCGAACGCGGAGTCGCCACGGACCGTGGGCATAGGGCTCGATGAACCCGCACTGCGCCTCCGGCTGCATCGGTGTTGTGAGCCCCCCCCGGGCCACACGGCACCCCCACGCGCGATGTCACCTTACCGGAAGGTGCCGGAGTGGCGCACTACCCGGCAGATAGCTGCCAAGCGGCATTATCAATGACATAGTTCTGTGGTATTGCGGGCTCTGCCCGGCCGGCCGGGCCACGGGCTGTGGAGTGCTGATCAGATCAGCGGACGGTTTTCAGATCACTCGATGGTCCAAGTCTTCCCACCGGCGATCAGCGACATCAGGTCCCCGTCGCCCTGGCGGGTCTTGGCGTCGGTGATCTGGGCGTTCAACGCCTCGTCGTAGGTCGGCGCGTCGACGTCGCGGAAGATGCCGATCGGGGTGACGCCGTGCGAGTCGCCGGTGAGCCGGGACAGCGCGAACGCCTGGCTCGGATCGGCCGCCCAGGCGTCGTGGACGAGGACGTCCGGGCTGCCCGCCGGGACCACCTCGAGGCTGCCGTCCGGCGCCCGTCGAACGGCCTTGTCGCCCTCGGTGCCGAAGACAAGGGGCTCGCCGTGGGCCAGCTTCAGCGTCACGTCGTCCCGGCTGGTCCGCTCCTTGAGCGCGTCGAAGGCGCCGTCGTTGAAGATGTTGCAGTTCTGGAAGATCTCCACGAAGGCGGTGCCGGGGTGCTCTGCGGCCGCGCGCAGCACCGAGGTCAGGTGCGCCCGGTCGGAGTCGATGGACCGTCCGACGAACGTGGCCTCCGCCCCCAGCGCCAGCGACACGGGGTTGTACGGCCGGTCCAGCGAGCCGAACGGCGTCGACTTGGTGATCTTGCCGATCTCGGAGGTGGGGGAGTACTGCCCCTTCGTCAGTCCGTAGATCCGGTTGTTGAACATGAGGATCTTCAGGTTGACGTTGCGGCGCAGCGCGTGCAGCAGGTGGTTCCCACCGATCGACAGGGCGTCGCCGTCCCCGGTGACGACCCAGACCGACAGGTCGGGACGGGAGGCGGCGAGCCCGGTGGCGATCGCCGGTGCCCGGCCGTGAATGGAGTGCATCCCGTACGTCTGCAGGTAGTACGGGAACCGTGAGGAACAGCCGATCCCGGAGATGAAGACGATGTTCTCCCGGGCCACCCCGAGATCAGGCAGGAAGCCCTGGACGGTGGCGAGAATGGCGTAGTCGCCGCATCCCGGGCACCACCGCACTTCCTGGTCGGAGGTGAAGTCCTTGCGGCTCTGCTGGGCCGGCGCGGCCGGCACCAAGCCGAGCAGCCGGTTACTGATGCCGCTGCGATTCGTCGTGACGGTCACTGGTTGATCACGTCCTCCAAGACGCCCGCCAGCTCCGCGGCCTTGAAGGGCAGCCCGCGAACCTGGTTGTAGCCGATCGCGTCGACGAGGTACTCGGCCCGGATCAGGGTCCGCAGCTGCCCGAGGTTCATCTCGGGAATCAGCACCTTGTCGTACGACCGCAGGATGTCCCCGGTGTTGGCGGGGAAGGGGTTGAGATGACACAGGTGTGCCTGAGCGACGTGCATGCCCTTGGCGCGGACCCGGCGGCAGCCGGCCGCGATCGGGCCGTAGGTGGAGCCCCAGCCGAGGACGAGTAGCCGGGCCTGCCCGGACGGGTCCTCCACCTCCAGCGGCGCGACATCGTTCGCGATGCCGTCGATCTTCGCCGCGCGCAGCCGCACCATCCGGTCGTGGTTGGCCGGATCGTAGGAGATGGCACCCTGGCCGTCCGACTTCTCGATGCCGCCGATACGGTGCTCCAGGCCCGGCGTGCCGGGGACCGCCCACGGCCGGGCGAGGGTCTCCGCATCACGCAGGTAGGGCCAGAACTCCGGCCCCTTCGGCCCGGTGTGGTTCGGCTCGGTGGCGAAGGCGACGCTCAGGTCCGGCAGCTCCGAGCGGGTCGGCAGCAGCCACGGCTCCGAGCCGTTCGCCAGGTAGCCGTCGGAGAGCAGGAACACCGGCGTGCGGTACTTGGTAGCCAGGCGGGCGGCCTCGATCGCGGCGTTGAAGCAGTCCGCCGGGGAGCGCGGCGCGACGATCGGAACCGGAGCCTCGCCGTTGCGGCCGAACATCGCCTGGAGCAGATCGGCCTGTTCGGTTTTGGTGGGCAGGCCGGTGGACGGGCCGCCGCGCTGGATGTCGACGATCATGAGCGGCAGTTCGAGGCTGACCGCGAGGCCGATGGTCTCGCTCTTGAGCGCGACACCCGGGCCGGAGGTCGTCGTCACGCCGAGCGACCCGCCGAAGGAGGCGCCGAGCGCGGCGCCGATGCCGGCGATCTCATCCTCGGCCTGGAAGGTCCGCACGCCGAACCGCTTGTGCCGGCTCAGCTCGTGCAGGATGTCCGAGGCCGGGGTGATCGGGTAGGAGCCGAGGAACACCGGCAGGCCGGTCAGCTCGCCGGCGGCGATCAGACCGTAGGACAGTGCCGTGTTCCCGGTGATCCGTCGGTAGGTACCGGCCTTCATCCGGGCCGGCGCCACCTCGTAGGTGACCGAGAAGGACTCGGTGGTCTCGCCGTAGTTGAAGCCGGCTCGGAAGGCCGCGACGTTCGCCGCGGCGATCTCGGGCCGTTTGGCGAACTTCTTCTCCAGGAAGCCGACGGTGCTCTCGGTCGGCCGGTGGTAAAGCCAGCTCATGAGGCCCAGGGCGAACATGTTCTTCGCTCGTTCGGCCTCCTTCTTGTTGACCCCGGTACCGACGCCCTCGGCGGCGTGCACCGCGTTGATGGTCATCGAGGTGAGCGGCACCCGATGCACCGTGTAGGCATCCAGCGTGCCGTCGGCCAGCGGATCCGTCGTATAGCCGGCTTTCTTGAGGTTGCTGCCGGTGAATGCATCGGTGTTGACAATGAGATTGGCCCCAGGCGGCAGGTCCTTCAGATTCGCCTTCAGGGCCGCCGGGTTCATTGCGACCAGTACGTCCGGTGCGTCACCCGGGGTAAGAATGTCGTGATCGGAAAAATGTAGCTGGAAGCCGGACACGCCGGCCGGCGTGCCGGCTGGGGCGCGGATTTCGGCAGGGAAGTCCGGAAGCGTCGACAGGTCGTTGCCGAATGCTGCCGTCTCGCTGGTGAACTGTTCTCCGGTGAGCTGCATACCGTCGCCGGAGTCGCCCGCGAAGCGCACGACGACCCGGTCGAGCCGGCGGGTCTCCCTCTCCCTGACCTGCTCTGACACCTTCAGTGACCTCCTCGGGTACCGTTCCAGCCTACCGGCCGTATCAATGATGCGCGCGCACCGTACCGCCGAGTTCGATCGCTCCATCCTCGTGGACGATCGACGATCGACCTCGGTCTCCGTATCCGTCGCGCCGTATGGTGATTGTTTGCCAACTCTACGTATATAGTCTTTGTCGTTGCGATCGTCCGGCTGGCGGGCCTTGACCCTGATATCGCTGGTCAGAAGGGGTGTACCGCCCGATGGAGATGATCGGCCGGATCCGGTTCAATGCGCTTCCGGTAATGCTTTCCACAATTTCGGGGGAGGCCTGGCGTGTCAGGGAATCGACAGGGTGATCTTTGTGTCGGGCGCCCGGAGCGGTGAGCTCGCTCTTGCCGGCGACCTGGCCTGATCCGAGATGTTACCGATTGTAGTCGCCTGGTGGCTTGTGGCTGTATGTCCGGTGAGGCCCGGCGTCGGGGCATGGTGGCCGGGGTCGGCGGGTGGTCAGGTATCAGGGGCGGCCCGCTCAGAAGCGGGGAGCATCGGGACATGACGCATAGCCCGGACGAGCAGTCGGATGCCGCGAGCGGTCCGGATGACGGTCGGCCCGACGCCGCACCTTCGTTCACGGCCGCGAGCGCTGGGCCGCGGGAGGCCAGGCCGCGGGAAAAGGTGGGAATCGTCGGGCCGGGCCGGGCCGGCACGGCGCTGGGCCTCGCCCTGGCGGCGGCCGGATATCCGGTAGTGGCCGTGGGAGTGCGCTCGCCGTGGCACCGATCGAGGGCCGTGAACCTGTTCCCGGACGCGTGGGTCGGCGGGGCGGCCGAGGTCGCCGGGCGGGCCGAGGTCCTCCTCGTCGCCGTGCCCGATGACGCGATCGGGCCGGTCGTCATGGACCTGGCCGCGGCGGGAGCCGTCGGGCCCGGCCGGACACTCGTGCATCTCAGCGGGCGCCACGGTCTGGGCGTCCTGGCGGCCGGCGGTGACGTGGGCGCGGCCCGTATCGCGCTTCATCCGATCATGACCCTGCCGGGGATCATCGAGGACTCCGCTCTCCTCGCCGGTGTCCCGTTCGGGATCACCGCCGATCCCGTGGCCGAGGGGCTGGCCCGCCGCCTGGTCACCGACGTCGGCGGCATCGCTCTGCCCGTCGCGGATGACCGGCGGGATCTTTACCACGCCTCTCTCGTGCTCGGCGGAAACTTCCTGACCACCCTGGTGGCGGCTGCCGGCGAGGTGCTGGCCGCGGCGGGCGTGCCCGATCCGGCCGCGGCGCTCGGTCCGCTGTTGCGGGCATCGCTGGCGAACACCCTGACCGACGGCTGGTCGGCGTCGACCGGACCGGTGCGGCGCGGTGATCTCGGCACCGTCGTGGCACATCTGACCGCGCTCGACCGGCTGGATCCACGGATCGCCGCCGTGTACCGACGATTGGCGATCTTTACCGCGGAGGAGCTCGAACGGGTCGGGCTGCTCGACCCGGCCGTGGTCGCACGTCTGCGCGAAGCCGTCCCGGACGAGCTCGGTGACCGACCGGGCAAGGCCCGCCGGGGGCCGGCGGCCGTACGGGCCGGGGGCGACGGTGGCCACACGCCCGACGGGAACGTTCCGCCAGCGCCGTCGCGTTGAGACAGGTGTACCGGTTCGACAGGACGGACACTTGATCGCCATGCCACACCGCCACTTCAACGGTCTGAAGACCGCGCTGCTGCTGGGCGTGCTGTCCGCCGCCATCATCGTGGTGGGTTCGCTGTTCGGGCGCGGAGGTCTGGTCATTGCGCTCGTGCTCGCGGTCGGTATGAACGGCTTCGCCTACTTCTTCTCCGACCGGATAGCCCTGCGGGCCATGCGGGCCTATCCCGTGACACAGGTCGAGCAGCCCCGGCTCTACGCGATCGTCGGGGATCTCGCCCGCAATGCCCGGATGCCCATGCCGCGGCTGTACCTCAGCCCGACCCGGGCGCCCAATGCCTTCGCCACCGGCCGTAACCCGCGAAACGCGGTGGTCTGTTGCACCGAGGGCATCATGGAGATTATGGACGATCGTGAGCTACGCGGCGTTCTCGGTCACGAGCTCAGCCATGTCTACAACCGGGACATCCTGATCGCCTCGGTGGCCGGGGCCCTTGCCAGTATTATCGTCTATCTGGCGAATATGGCTCAGTTCCTGGCCATCTTCGGCGGGCGGGACGATGAGGACGGTCCCGGCATCTTCGAGCTTCTGCTGCTGATGATCTTGGGCCCCGTCGCGGCGACGATCATCCAGCTCGCGATCAGTCGGTCCCGGGAGTACCAGGCCGACGAGTCCGGCGCGACGCTCACCGGTGACCCGATCGGGCTGGCGAACGCGTTGCGCAAGCTGGACGCCGGCACCGCGGCGCGGCCCCTGCCGCAGACCTCCAAGCTCGGCCCCGCCGCCGCGCTCATGATTGCAAATCCGTTCCGGGGTGGGGGGGTCGGGAAGCTGTTCTCCACTCATCCACCCATGAACGAGCGGATCGCGCGTCTCGAACAGATGTCACGCATGAATCCGTATCGGTGACCGGGCCTGATGACCACGATGTTGTCCGCGGCGCGTCGCCGCGGCAACACCCCGAAGTACTCGGAGTACGCTTTAACCCTGAACCGCTAACCGCGAACTGCCGGCCGAAACGGCGTCGGTTCACAACCAGGACCGCGGCGGAGCAAACCCCCCAGGTTCCGCCGCAAGCACCCCGCCCGAAACCCCCATCGGGCGGGGTGCGCCCTGTCTCGAGCTTTTCCGTCGCGTCAGCGGTAGTTGACGAACTGGAGGGGAACTTCGAAGTCCTCGGCTTTAAGCATCTGGATCACGCGTTGCAGGTCATCGCGCTTCTTCCCGGTCACCCGTAGCTGATCACCCTGGATCTGGGCCTGTACCCCTTTCGGGCCATCCGTCCGGATCTTTTTGGCGATAGCCTTGGCCTTGTCCTCCGCGATGCCCTGCTGAACGGTGACGGGAAACCGGAACTCCTTGCCCGACGGCTTGGGCTCCTCGAAGGTCAGGGCCTTGAGGGAAATGCCGCGTTTGACGAACCTCTCCTGAAGCACGTCGAGCACCGCCTTGACCCGCTCGTCCGTGTTCGCTACAAGCAGAATCGACTCGCCGGACAGCGTCGCGGATGCGCCGGTGTCACGGAAGTCGAAGCGGGTCCGGATTTCCTTGACCGTCTGGTTGACGGCGTTGTCTATCTCCTGGGCGTCAACTTTGCTGACGATGTCGAAGGGTGGATCTGCCACGTGTGCGGACCTCCTGGCCGGTTCGATGTGGGTGAGGATCGTGTGGAGTCGGGCGCTGTGCGTGATCGTGGTGCGCGGCCTTCGTCTCGTGAGCCGCTACTCACCGTTGTAATCGATCGTCGGCGGCTGCGGCGGGGTGGTGCGGCATCACGATGCTCCGTCGGGACCGGTATGCTTCTCCACGACGGCAGGTTGCCCGAGCGGCCAAAGGGAGCGGTCTGTAAAACCGTCGGCTCAGCCTACGATGGTTCGAATCCATCACCTGCCACCATCCCGCAGTTCCCGGGGATCATGCTTCTGTACAGGCTCGGATCCACAGGCCCGGGGCATCGCTCCGGGCCTGTGCGCGTGCGGTCGCGGATGCTCCTTGTCGCCGGGCGGTCAGGTGTTCGCGGCGGCATCCAGGTCCGCCCGGGTCAGGACGGGGTGCAACGTCAGACCGAGCTCGGCGAGTCTCTCCCGGCAGCCCTCCTGCCGGTCGATCACGCAGAGCACGTGTTCCACGACCGCTCCGGCATCCCGCAGTACCCGGGTCGCGTCGAGCACGGCACCACCGGAGGTGACCACGTCCTCGATGAGGACGACGTGGCGTCCGGTGACGTCGCCGCCCTCCGCGATGCGTCGGGTGCCGTATTCTTTGGCCTTCTTCCGGACGAACCGGGCGGGCAGGCCGGTGCGCTGGGAGAGCAGAGTCGCGAGGGGCACTCCGCCGAGTTCGAGTCCGGCGAGGATCTCCGCGCCGGGCGGCACCAACTCGGTGAGTCCGGCCACCACCGCGGCGAGCAGCGCCGGGTCGGCTTCGAAGAGGTACTTGTCGAAGTACTCGGTGCTTGTCCGACCCGACCGGAGCAGGAATGTCCCGGTCAGATGGGAAGCAGCCCGAACCTGGGCGGCCAGCGCCGCGTTGTCGTTCACGTCTGCTCACTCTAGGACCGGTTCCCAGCCGGGATGCCGGCCGCAGACGGTCACCGGTGGTCGTTAAACAGTCACCGGTGACCGGTGACCAGAAACCGTGGCTCGTGGGCCGCCACGGCCGGGGCACTACCGTGGCCTCATGTCGTCGGCTGAGGCGGAGCGCGCGGTCCCGCTGTTCGTCTACGGGACGCTGCTGTTCCCCGAGGTCGTGCGGGCGCTCATCGGACGCGTGCCCCAGGCGGGGCCCGCTACGGTCACCGGCTGGCGGGCCGCCCGGCTGCGTGACCGGCTCTATCCGGGCCTCGTGCCCACGGCCGAGGCGGACGGGCCGGATCGGGCCACCGCCGGCCTCGTCCTCTTGGGGCTCGCCCCACGGGAACGGGCGATCCTCGATGCCTTCGAAGGCGAGGCCTACGAAGCCCGTCCGCTAGTCCTGGCCGACGGGCTACCCGCCATGGCCTACCTTTGGCGCGACCTCGCCGAGGCGATGCCGGAGAACTGGGACGCCCGCGTCTTCGCCGACCGTCATCTCACCGACTACGCCCTGCGATGCGTCACCTGGCGGGCGGGGCTGGCAGATCCGGCACCCTGACCGCGAGCTGACCGCGAGTCGCCGTTCAGCCGGTGGTGGGCGGCCGCGGACCCTCCTCGCGCCGGATGCCGCCCCCGGAGGTCACCCGGGTGCCACCGGTCTCGGCGAGGCGACCGACTCCGGCCTCACGCCCGGCGGAGACCCCGGCCTGGTCGCTCGGATACGGCTCCTCGTACCCGGCTCTGGCCCGAGGAGCATCGTAGGTGCACAGTGCGTAGATGACGACTACGTCGATCGCGATGATGACGACAGACCAGACCGGGAACGCTGCAAGGAACGCCAGCTGCCCGATGGCGTTGATCGCCGCGATTGCGACACCTCCCCAGCGGGCGGCCTCGTTACGGGCCGCGATGCCGAAGGCGATCAGTATCTCGACGACGCCGACCACGATCCACAACCAGCCCCAGAAGGTGGTGTCGGCGTAGATCACGCTGGCCCCGCCGTTGAGGTTGTTCACTACGACGGTGTAGTCGCGCAGGGACGCGATGCCGTAGATCAGGTTGTGGAAGCCGACGATGAACATGATGACGGCGGCGAAGGTGAGCCATCCGTTCAGCGGGCGTGCCACCCGTGTTCCTGCCATCTCATCCTCCCCGGTCGTACTCGCGGCGGATCGCTCTGCCCGCATGGTGCGGTCCGTCGTTGTTCGGTGGTCATACGACTACCTCTCCGCCGCGTAGGTGCGATACCCACGGTAGACCGCCGTCACCCATCGTCGTGTCCGTCGGGCCGGAGATGGTTCTCGCCGGCCCGGGACACGATCAGGGAGCGATGCCGGCGCCACCCGCCGCACCCACGCCACTTCTGCCGGTCCCACTCTTGCCGGCGGGCAGTGTCGTGACCGCGTTCGTCGCCGCGCTCCAGCGGAGCTTGCCGAACTGGAAGGCGCTCTCCCGTCCGCCCGGGACCGAGTACTCGTCGGTGATCGGAGGCCCGAGGCTCGACGTCGTGCCACCGAGGCCCAGATAGGTCTGCAGGATGCGGCCGTGGACCTCGTGCGCGCCGATGGCCGGGTGCCAGTAGATCCAGCCACCCTGGAACCTCGCCTGAAGCGTCTCCGAGGCCGTGGCGTACTCGACACCGCTCACTGGTCGGTGCAGGAAGCTGTTCGTTCCGCCCAGCTCCAGGAACTTTGTCGCGATGGATCCGTGCAGGGCCCGTACGCTGGTCGCCACGGACCAGAAGGCCAGGCCGTTGGAGTATCGCTGCCAGCGACCGCCACCGCCGGCGGGCAGTTCGCTGTCGACGGGCGTCCCAACGGCCAGACGGTTCAGCCCGGCGGTCGCGTACCACTTCTCGATCTCGCTGTGGGTGCCGTCGGCCTGTGCGGCGAGCGCGGTCGGCGTGCAGCACAGCACGTTCAGATCGACGTTGCCCATGATCCCCGGGACATTTCCACTCGAGGTGTACTGCCACAGCGCCCACTTCGTCCAGCCGCCGGGCAGCCAGCCCGGGGTCGCCTTGTTGTTGTAGATGGCGAACCAGAACGGATACCGGGCGAAGCTGTGGTCGTCCGCCAGTTTCTTGGTCCAGAACGAGCGGTACGTGTAGAGGATGGGCGCCCGGCCGGTCTCGGTCTCGATCTTCTCGAGGAACGCCCTCGTCCAGGCGGCCAGCGTGGCGGGATCGAGTCCTCCGTCGTCCTCGAGGTCGAGCACGGGGGCCAGCTGCCCGGCGGCGCGGGTCAGCCCGCTCACCGTGATGAAGCGCTGTGCCTGGTCCACTGCGGTCGAGATCGGCCGCGCCGGCCGCGCGTAGTGATAGGCCCCGACCACCAGACCGGCCTTGGCGGCCGCCTCCCGGTCCGCGGCAAAGTACGGATTGGTGTAGTTCGTTCCTTCGGTGGCCTTAATGATCGCAAAGCTCAGGCCGGAGCCGCGCGCTGCGATCCAGTCGATGGGGCTGCCGCCGGGATGCTGCCAGGAGGCCACGTCGATCCCCCGTGGCCAGGTCGGGGACGGCACCGCGCTCTGGGCGACTCCGGTGGTCGCGGTCAACGCCCCCGCGGTGATGGCCAGCGCCGCGATGCTCGTCACCCGCTGGGGGAGGGGGATCGGCAGCAGGGACGGGCGGGTGTCGACCCGCCGCCGTGCCGACCCCGACGGAGGGCCGTGACCTTCTTCATCCGGGCGGCCAGGCGTGGGGGCGGTGGTCGGCAGAGCGGTGGTCGGCAGGGTGGTGGTCGTCGGCACGGTGTCGTCGGCGGTGGGACCGGGCCGGACCTTGCGCGTCGTCGGATACCGGCTGGAACGGTGCGTAGGACGCATGGGCAACCCTCGATGCTCGGGAGGCGATGCTGGGGAGGCTCGCCAGGCAGTTGGCTACGCTGGCAGCGGCGCACCAACAGGTGCTCCATACGCTAAGCATCGAAGAGATTACTTACAGCTATCAGCGTGAGTGGCGTCCAAGTAGGTTGCTACGGCTAGTTGTTCCCGCCGGCAATCTCCGCATGTTTCGATGGAACGGAGTGAGGGTCGGGCGTACTGGCGTGCCATGGGGCGGACCTGGCGACCAGGACGGGGGGTCGTTTCCGACCCGCGTAGCGCCGACGTGGCCTACGGAGGCCCTCGCGCCGGTCGCCGGGGAGGATCGGTCGCCGGGGAGGATCGGTGGGTTCGGGGGCGAAGCGGGTGAGGGGGCCACCCAACCCCGCCCGTCGTCGTGTAATCTGAGCTCCGCGACCTCGCCCCTTTAGCTCAGTCGGCAGAGCGTCTCCATGGTAAGGAGAAGGTCTACGGTTCGATTCCGTAAAGGGGCTCCACGTTCTGCCTTCGGGTGGGTTCGTGTCCGGGGGGGATGTCCGCCGGTCCTCCCGCGGGGTAAGATATTGGTCGGGCCGCCGCAACCAGGTGGACCATCTCAGCGGTGTAGCTCAGTCTGGCAGAGCAAGCGGCTCATAATCGCTGTGTCGCCGGTTCAAGTCCGGCCACCGCTACCAGCAGGGTGCGGCCTGCCGCGAAGCCCGTGCGGGATCGCGGTTCGCCACGCCGCCCGACCTGTTCAGTAACCGACTCAGGAAGAGGCATCACGCCGTGGCCGCCACCGATGTCCGCCCGAAGATCACAATGGCGTGTCAGGTGTGTAAGCACCGGAACTACATCACGCGCAAGAACCGTCGCAACGACCCGGACCGCCTCGAACTGAAGAAGTTCTGCCCGAACTGCGGCAAGCACACGGAGCACCGCGAGACGCGCTGACGTCGTTCTGGCGGCTGCCCATCGGCGCGTCCGGGCGCCTGTCCCCACGTGGACAGGCGGGGTGGCGGGGTCGCTGAATCCTTCGTGTACTTATCTACGTTCCGCCCCGGTAGCCGGTCAGGGAAGTCCTGGGCCGGCTAGCTGGCATGCCGGCCCAGATTATCGACCGGTGGCGGGCGATGTGGTAACCACGTAGAGACACCCTGGTCATCCCGCTGATGGCGCGATCGGAGTTGCGATGCCGCTCAATCAGGACTTCGTGGGACGAAGCTCGGTCTCCTCCGTCCCGTTCCAGGTCGGGCGCGAGCACATCCGGAGGTTCGCCGAAGCGATCGGGGACGACAACCCGCTGTACCACGATCTGGAGGCCGTGAAGGCCGCTGGTTATCCCGATCTCGTGGCCCCACCCACGTTCCTCATCACAGTGATCCCCGGAACCCTCGGGGTGCCCACCGACGATCCGGAGCTCGGCCTCGACTTCTCCCTGGTCGTCCACGGCGAGGAACGTTTCGTGTTGCTTCGGCCGGTGGTGGCCGGCGACGAGCTGATCTGCACCTCGACCCTGACCGGCATCCGGTCCGTGGGGACCAACGAGGTGCTCGTCGTCAACTACCAGTTCGCCACGATCTACGGAGAGCAGGTCGCCACCGGCGTGTGTGGGCTGGTCTCGCGCGGGACGGCTCCGCCGAGGCACCGATGACACCTTTGCCGACAGGGTTGCCGGCAGTCCCGCCGGCCCCGCTCGGCTCCGGCGACCGCGCGTTGCGCACGTTCCGGGCGACCCCGGGCGTCCTCACGATCTGGAGAACGATGACCGCCACGGTGAGCTACGACGACGTCGAGGTCGGCACCGAGCTGCCGGAGCGGCTTTTCCCGTTGCGCCGGGATGATCTTGTCCGGTATGCCGGTGCATCCGGCGACTTCAACCCCATTCACTGGAGCGATCGGGCGGCCGCCGAGGCCGGCCTGCCGGGAGTGCTGGCGCACGGCATGCTGACCATGGCTATGGCCGCGCGGCTGGTCACGGACTGGCTTGGGGACCCAGGCGCCGTGGTCGAGTTCGGGGTGAAGTTCTCCTCCCCGGTGATCGTTCCCGACGACGGTGTCGGCGCGACGGTGTCCGTGCGTGGCGTGGTCGAGAAGAAGCTCGACGACAACCTGGTAGTGGTGAATCTCACCACCCGATGCGACGGCAAAAAGGTCTTGATGGCGGCCCGGGCGACCGTCCGGCTGCGCTGAGGCCTGCCGCGCGGCGGGGGACTGGCCGCCGGGCTGCCCGGCGGCCTCAGGCCGCCTCGGCAAGCAGGGCGGAGAGGCGGCTGACTCCTTTAACGAGATCGTCGTCGCTCAGCGCGTAGGACAGTCGAGCGAAGCCGGGAGTCCCGAAGGCCTCACCCGGCACGATCGCGACCCCGGCCTCCTCAAGGATCAGCTGGCACAGATCCGCGGACGTGGTGGGGGTACGGCCGCGCAGGGTGCGTCCGAGCACGTCCTGCACCGACGGATAGCAGTAGAACGCCCCGTCGGGCAGTGGGCAGCGGATCCCGGGCGTCTGCGACAGCAGACGGTGCATCGTCTGCCGGCGGCGGTCGAAGGCGGTACGCATCTTGGCGACCGCGTCCAGCGGGCCGGCGACCGCGGCGAGCGCGGCGGCCTGGGCGACGTTCGAAACGTTCGATGTCGCGTGGGACTGGAGATTGGTCGCGGCGGCCACGGCGTCCGCCGGCCCGATCAGCCACCCGACCCGCCATCCCGTCATCGCGTAGGTCTTCGCGACCCCGTTGACGATGATGCAGCGTTCCGCGAGCTCGGGTACCTCGGCGAGGACGGAGGCGAACCTCGTCTCGCCGTAGACCAGATGCTCGTAGATCTCGTCGCTGATGACCCAGATCCCGGCCTGCTCGGCCCACCGCCCGATCGCGCGGATCTCCTCGGGGGTGTGGACGGCGCCGGTCGGGTTCGACGGGGAGTTGAACAGCAGAACCTTGGTCCGCGGGGTGCGTGCCGCCTCCAGTTGTTCCACCGTCACCCGGTACCCGGCTTCCGGACCGGTGACGACGTCGACCGGGACACCCCCGGCCAGCCGGATCGACTCCGGGTAGGTCGTCCAGTATGGGGCGGGCAGGAGCACCTCGTCCCCCGGGTCGAGCAGCGTCGCGAACGCCGCGTAGACAGCCTGCTTGCCGCCGTTGGTCACCAGGACCTGGCTCGGTGAGACGATCACCCCCGAGTCTCGGGCGGTCTTCTCGGCGATGGCCTGCTTCAGCTCCGGCAGGCCCGCGGCCGGGCTGTAGCGGTGCATGCGGGGCTCGCGGCATGCCTTCTCGGCGGCGGCGACGATGTGGTCCGGGGTCGGGAAGTCCGGTTCCCCGGCGCCGAACCCGATCACGTCGCGGCCCGCGGCGCGCATCGCCTTGGCGGTGGCGTCGACGGCGAGCGTTGCGGAGGGTGCGATCCCCCCGATGCGGTGCGAGATCCTGCTCATGGCCGCCATGCTGCCACGGCTGTCACATGTGTGTCGGATGCACGTCGGACGTACCGCGGGATCCGTCCGGACCGTCCGGCAACGGTCGGCCCGTCCGGCCGCATCCGTTCGAACCTCCGTGACAGGCTGCCAGCCCCCGCTGCCCCCCGCTGCCGCCTCGGGCCCCCGCTGCCCCTCGACGCGATCGCCGTACGCGGAGTCGCCGTACGCGGAGTCCAGGCGGCAAAGGGGTATGCTCGATCCGCTCGGGTACCCATTCCGGTACATCACCGTGCGGCTGAGCTATGCACTACGTCTGGGCTATGTGCTACGTAGCGCATAGCCGGGGTATGGTGGCGTAGCGGTCGCAAGGATCCGGGTGTGTGTCTAGGGGCGTGGCTCAATTGGTAGAGCACCGGTCTCCAAAACCGGCGGTTGCAGGTTCGAGTCCTGTCGCCCCTGCGCTGTTCGACAGCTGGCTGGTCCGATGACCTGACTGGTCCGATGACGCTGGTCCGATGACGGAGTGGGTGGAGTTGAGTGGCGACCGATACCCGTGACGCGGCACCGCGCCCCAAGCGGGCTACGCGTGCCGCGGGTCGACGTCGGTATCGGCCACTTGTGTTCATCCGCGAGGTCATGGCGGAGCTACGGAAGGTCGTCTACCCCGGGCGGAGTGAGCTGATCACCTATGTGCTGGTCGTGCTCGTCTTCGTCAGCGTGATGACGGCGTTCGTGGCTACCCTCGACTTCGGCCTCACGAAGGCGGTTCTCGCGGTCTTCGGCTGACGGGCCCCACCGGCCGGACAGGCCGGGGCCGAGGCAGGCGGTGGTCGCTGGAGCTGCCCGTCGGCGAGCGGGCTGCCCGTCCGGCCCCACGCCCGCGCAGCGCCGCTCCGCGGGTCCACAGCAGCAGAAGTGTTCACGAGAGTAAGGATCGTCCGCGTGTCCCAGTCGCCCGAGCACGCCTCTTCCGAGCAGGGGGAGGCCCTCGCCCGTCTCGATCCCCTCGCGGCGTTCGAGCACGACGAGGTGGCGAGCACGGACGCTGGCGCCGAACTTGGCGGCGTCTACGCCGCCGCCGAGACCGATCCCGAGGGTGCTTTCCCGGCCTCCCCGGCGGTCGGGACGGTGCCGCCGGCCCTGACGGACGACGATGCCGACGACGCCGATGACCTGCGGCGGGCGATCGAGGACGCGCCCGGCGAGTGGTACGTCGTGCACTCCTACGCGGGGTACGAGAACAAGGTCAAGACCAATCTCGAGACCCGGATCTCCAGCCTCAACATGGAGGACTACATCTTCCAGATCGAGGTGCCCACCGAGGAGGTCCCGGTGGTCAAGAACGGCAAGCGGCAGCTTGTCCAGCAGAAGAAGTACCCAGGTTACATCTACGTCCGGATGGATCTGACCGATCAGTCGTGGTCGGCGGTCCGCAACACCCCGGGTGTGACCGGGTTCGTCGGGCTCACCAACCGGCCCTCCCCGCTGCGCCGGGAGGAGGTCCTCTCGATCCTCGCCCCGGCTGCGCCGAAGGAGAAGAAGGTCGAGACCGTCCGGGTGCAGGAGTTCGAGGTCGGCGAGTCCGTCACCGTCATGGACGGCCCCTTCGCCACGCTCCCGGCGACCATCAGCGAGATCAACCTCGACGCCCAGCGGCTGAAGGTGCTGGTCTCGATCTTCGGTCGGGAGACGCCCGTCGAGCTGCAGTTCAATCAGGTCGCGAAGATCTGATCCGCTCCGTAGAACCCCGGTAGGAAGACGAGCACATGCCTCCCAAGAAGAAGAAGATCACCGCGATCATCAAGCTCCAGATCAACGCCGGCAAGGCCACCCCGGCGCCGCCGGTCGGCCCCGCGCTGGGTCAGCATGGCGTGAACATCATGGAGTTCTGCAAGCAGTACAACGCGGCGACCGAGTCGCAGGCCGGCAACGTCGTGCCGGTCGAGATCACCGTCTACGACGACCGGTCCTTCACCTTCGTCACGAAGACCCCGCCGGCCGCGCGGCTCATCCTCAAGGCCGCGGGCGTGGAGAAGGGCAGTGGCACCCCGCGCCGGGACAAGGTTGCCAAGCTCACCGCGGCGCAGATCCGCGAGATCGCCCAGACCAAGCTCCCGGACCTCAACGCCACCTCGATCGAGGCCGCCGAGAAGATCATCGCTGGTACCGCCCGATCCATGGGTATCACGGTCGGCGAGTAGTACGCCCTCGAGTTTCCCCCACCACCGGACCGACCAGTGGGAGGGCGGCCGGGCGCAGGTGCCGGGTGGACAGGACGTGTCCACGTCGCCGCGCCCCTTCGACGGCCGTCCGCCATCACCACGAGGAGACAGACAGTATGAAGCGCAGCAAGGCCTACCGCGCCGCGGCCGAGAAGATCAACTTGGAGAACCTCTACAGCCCGCTGGAGGCGGTCCGCCTCGCGCAGCAGACCTCGACGACGAAGTATGACGCGACGGTCGAGGTTGCGATCCGGCTCGGGGTCGATCCTCGTAAGGCCGACCAGATGGTCCGTGGCACGGTCAACCTGCCGCACGGCACCGGGAAGTCCCCCCGCGTCGCCGTCTTCGCCGCCGGGGAGAAGGCCGCTGAGGCGAGCGCGGCCGGGGCCGACATCGTCGGTAGCGACGACCTGGTCGCCCGGATCCAGGAGGGCTTCCTGGAGTTTGACGCGACCGTCGCGACGCCCGACCAGATGGCGAAGGTCGGTCGGATCGCTCGGGTCCTGGGCCCCCGCGGCCTGATGCCGAACCCGAAGACCGGCACCGTGACGCTGGACATCGGCAAGGCCGTCTCCGACATCAAGGGTGGAAAGATCAACTTTCGGGTAGACAAGCAGGGTAACCTGCATATCGTCATCGGGAAGACGAACTTCACTGACACCCAGCTGATCGAGAACTACACGGTTGCCCTGGATGAGATCGTCCGGGTGAAGCCGTCCGCGGCCAAGGGCCGGTACCTGAAGAAGGTCACCTTCACGACCACCATGGGCCCGGGTATCCCGGTCGACCCGAACCGCACCCGCAACCTGCTCGACGAGGGTGCCGCCGCCTGATCCGGCCCGTCCGGAGGCTCTCGCCCGTCCGGAAGCACCGCCGCGCGAAGCCATGCGTGCGGCCGCCGGGCGGGCGAACAGCGACGAACAGCCGCGGACAACAATCGCGTACACTGATATCCAGTTCCACACCGAAGACCGCTGGTTGCCGTCTCCGTTCCCGTCGAGGGTCACTCCTCGTCCGGTTCGACCGACGGCCGAAGGCCCCGGGTTCTCCGGGCGGCCCGCGCAGGTGACGGACGGGAAGCTCCGTGACGGATGCACGCAGCCGGGTGACGCACCCGGTAGCGCCACCGCCGCCCTTCACGCCCCGTGCGCCTGCGCCGGGGCGTTCGTCATGTTCCGGGGGCGTTTCCGGATGACCAGCCGACACCCCGAAGGAGCCCCATGGCGAAAGCTGAGAAGACCGCCGCGGTGGCGGAGATCGTCGAGGAGCTCCGTGGCTCGACCGCCGCGGTGCTCACGGAGTACCGCGGTTTGACGGTGAGCCAGCTCACCGAGCTGCGGCGTGCCCTCGGCGAGGGCACGCGCTACTCCGTGGTCAAGAACACTCTGACCAAGATTGCGGCGGAGCAGGCCGGGGTCACCGGACTCGACGACCTGTTCGTCGGGCCGACCGCTGTCGCTTTCGTCAGCGGCGACCCGGTCGAGGCGGCCAAGGGCCTGCGCGACTTCGCTCGGGCGAACCCGGCATTGGTGCTCAAGGGCGGCTTCGTCGAGGGCAAGCCGATGACCGCCGACGAGATTCGCAAGCTTGCGGATCTCGAGTCCCGCGAGGTCCTGCTGGCGAAGCTGGCCGGGGCGATGAAGGGCACGCTGGCCGGGGCCGTCGGGCTCTTCGCCGCTCCGCTGTCCCAGGTGGCCCGGCTTGCGGAGGCGCTGCGCGAGCAGCGCGAAGGCCAGTCCGTCGGCGCCGCCGAGCAGCCGGCCGCCGAGGCTGCCGCCGAATAGCCGAACGGCGCCACCATGGTGCCGCCCCGAGGTCACAACCAGGTTGCTCGCAGTCACGAGCAGGCCACCCCGAATCAGGCATGACAAGGAAGGAACCGCCACCATGGCGAAGCTGTCGACCGGAGAGCTGCTGGACGCCTTCAAGGAACTGACCCTGCTGGAGCTCTCGGAGTTCGTGAAGCAGTTCGAGGAGACCTTCGGCGTCACCGCCGCGGCTCCGGTCGCCGTGGCCGCAGCCCCGGCCGCCGATGGTGCGGGCGGCGAGGCGCCGGCCGCCGAGGAGCAGGACGAGTTCGACGTCATCCTTGAATCCGTCGGTGACAAGAAGATCCAGGTCATCAAGGAGGTCCGTGCGCTGACCAGCCTCGGGCTGAAGGAGGCCAAGGACCTCGTCGACGGGGCTCCGAAGCCGGTCCTGGAGAAGGTCGCCAAGGAGGCGGCGGACAAGGCGAAGGCGGCCCTCGAGGGCGCCGGCGCCACGGTCACCGTCAAGTAGTACCGGCAGTCCGAGCAGTACCGGCAGCACCTCGCTGCCCTGGGACGCCCCGCCCGGCGATGTCCGTCGCCGGGCGGGGCGTCTCTTGCGGCCGCTCGGCGTGGCCGTGGCGGACACCCCCGTGCCGGGGCACCTCTCTGCGGTGCCCCGGCACGTGCTGTCTGGAAGGCCCGGAAGGTCCACCGCAGGCGGCCCGATGCACAGATGGGCAGGTCGGGTCCGTTCGTGACGTTTTCCGAAGGGGGTTGACGGCCTCTGTGGATCGGAGTTCCATCAAGTTTGCGAACCCTCGTCGGGAGCAGATGCGGTGCGCTACGTCCTCCCTGCGTGGTCCCATCACGCAGATCCTTGCCAGCGGTGTGCCCTTCGGCTACACTGCTAGTTTGCGCTGCCCTTCTCGTTGTATCGACCTCGCCGACACCGTGCCGTTGGTGACGGTCGGCCCTGTTCGGGGGCTGGTATGCACCGTGAGGCGGTTCCGGTTACGTGGTCCGGAGCGGTACTCGCGGTCGGTCCGGGACGATGCGGAGGCGCGCTGGTCGTGCCGGAGTGTGGCACGGCTGTACGGCTGCCACACCGAGGACCCTGAGCGAGCCCCTTGCCCATACACCGATCCGTTGTTCTCAGCGGACACTCGTGTCGCCGCGCGCACATGCCGTGGCGATGCTTTCGCGTGCCCGTTGTCGGCCGCACATCCGCTACGCAGGACGCCCGGGGGTCGGCCTCCACGTTCCGCGGCCATCGTCTCACCGGTGGGGCACCCCCCGCCGCCGTTCCTGACAACCGTAGCGAGACACTGATCACCTGACCATTCCCCGACGGATACTTGACGTCCGCGACGCCAGCCCGACGATCAGGCCACCGGAAGGACCACCTTGGCCGCCTCGCGCTCTTCTTCCCGCATCTCCTTCGCTAAGATCATCGAGCCCCTCGAGGTCCCGGATCTCCTTGCTCTTCAGACGCAGTCCTTCGATTGGCTGATCGGTAGTGACGCCTGGGCGGAGCGGGTGCAGGAGGCCATCGATTCCGGCCGTGACGACGTTCCGATCACCTCGGGTCTCGAGGAGGTCTTCGAGGAGATCTCCCCGATCGAGGACTTCGCCGGCTCGATGTCACTGTCCTTTCGGGACCACCGGTTCGAACCGCCCAAGTACTCCGTGGAGGAGTGCAAGGACAAGGACATGACCTTCTCGGCCCCGCTGTTCGTCACGGCCGAGTTCACCAACAACACCACCGGCGAGATCAAGAGCCAGACGGTGTTCATGGGTGACTTCCCGCTCATGACCCCGAAGGGCACCTTCGTCATCAATGGCACTGAGCGCGTGGTGGTCAGCCAGCTCGTGCGCTCCCCGGGGGTCTACTTCGAGCGCAGCCTCGACAAGGCCTCCGACAAGGACCTGTACTCCTGCAAGGTGATCCCCTCCCGGGGAGCCTGGCTGGAGTTCGAGATCGACAAGCGCGACACCGTGGGCGTGCGGATCGACCGCAAGCGCCGTCAGTCCGTCACGGTGCTGCTCAAGGCGCTCGGCTGGGACGAGGCCCGCATCCTCGAGCGGTTCGGTGACTTCCCGTCGATGCGCATCACCCTGGAGAAGGACCACACCGCCGGCCAGGACGATGCGCTGCTCGACATCTACCGCAAGCTGCGCCCGGGTGAGCCGCCGACACGGGAGTCGGCGCAGACCCTGCTGGAGAACCTCTTCTTCAACCCGAAGCGTTACGACCTCGCCAAGGTCGGTCGCTACAAGGTCAACAAGAAGCTCTCCCTCGACGTTGCTCACGACATCGGCGTTCTCACCGAGAACGACATCGTCCGCACCATCGAGTACGTCGTCAAGCTGCACGCGGGCGCCGATCCGGCCGAGTACGAGGTCGACGACATCGACCACTTCGGCAACCGTCGCCTGCGCTCGGTCGGCGAGCAGATCCAGAACCAGGTCCGGCTGGGACTTGCCCGGATGGAGCGGGTCGTCCGCGAGCGGATGACTACGCAGGATGTCGAGGCGATCACGCCGCAGACCCTGATCAACATCCGGCCGGTCGTCGCCTCCATCAAGGAGTTCTTCGGCACCAGTCAGCTCTCGCAGTTCATGGACCAGACGAACCCGTTGGCTGGTCTGACTCACAAGCGCCGGATGAACGCACTTGGCCCAGGCGGCCTTTCTCGAGAGCGGGCGGGCTTCGAGGTTCGCGACGTGCACCCCAGCCACTACGGCCGGATGTGCCCGATCGAGACGCCGGAAGGCCCGAACATCGGTCTGATCGGCTCGCTGTCGACGTTCGCCCGGATCAACCCGTTCGGCTTCGTTGAGACGCCGTACCGCAAGGTCGTGGACGGCCGCGTCACCGACGAGATCGACTACCTGACCGCCGATGAGGAGGACCGGCACGTCAAGGCGCAGGCGAACGCGCCGCTACGGCCGGACGGAACGTTCGCGGAGGACCGTGTCCTGGTCCGCCGCAAGGGCGGTGAGGTCGAGTTCATCCCGCCGGATGAGGTCGACTACATGGACGTTTCGACCCGTCAGATGGTCTCCGTGGCCACTGCCATGATCCCGTTCCTCGAGCACGACGACGCCAACCGCGCGCTCATGGGCTCCAACATGCAGCGCCAGTCGGTGCCGCTGCTGCGCTCCGAGGCGCCGCTGGTCGGCACCGGGATGGAGGCCCGCGCGGCCAAGGATGCCGGCGACGTGGTCGTCTGCGCCCAGGCGGGGGTGGTCGAGGATCTCTCGGCTGACTACATCACTGTCATGCACGACGACGGCACCCGGCGCACCTACCGGCTGGCGAAGTTCCGCCGGTCGAACCAGGGCACCTGCATCAACCAGAAGCCGATCGTGAACGAGGGCGACCGGGTCGAGGCCGGCCAGGTCATCGCGGACGGCCCGTGCACCGACAACGGTGAGATGGCGCTCGGCAAGAACCTGCTGGTCGCCTTCATGCCGTGGGAGGGGCACAACTACGAGGATGCGATCATCCTGTCCCAGCGTCTCGTCCAGGACGACGTGCTGTCCTCGACCCACATCGAGGAGCACGAGGTCGACGCCCGCGACACCAAGCTCGGCCCGGAGGAGATCACCCGGGACATCCCGAACGTCGCCGAGGAGGTTCTCGCCGACCTCGACGAGCGGGGGATCATCCGG
>NZ_CDWTMG010000028.1:1219-2332 GCF_977945845.1 Frankia sp. CcMO1 | reverse complement strand
GTGCGGGTGTTCTCCCGCGAGGACGGCGACGAGCTCCCGCCCGGGGTCAACGAGCTGGTCCGGGTCTACGTCGCCCAGAAGCGGAAGATCACCGACGGGGACAAGCTTGCCGGCCGGCACGGCAACAAGGGTGTCATCGCCAAGATCCTGCCCGTCGAGGACATGCCCTTCCTCGAGGACGGCACCGCCGTCGACGTCGTGCTCAACCCGCATGGCGTGCCGCGCCGGATGAACCTCGGCCAGATCCTGGAGACCCACCTCGGGTGGGTTGCCAAGACCGGCTGGCAGGTCGACTCCGGCACCGAGGACTGGAAGGAGCGGCTGCGTGGCATCGGCGCGGACGCCGCCCCGGCCGGCACCAACGTGGCGACCCCCGTCTTCGACGGTGCTCGCGAGGAGGAGATCACCGGCCTGCTCGACTCCACCCTGCCCAACCGCGACGGCGTCCAGCTGATCGGCTCCTCCGGCAAGGCCAAGCTGTTCGACGGCCGGACCGGTGAGCTGTATCCCTACCCGGTGGCGGTCGGCTACATCTACATCCTCAAGTTGCTGCACCTGGTCGACGACAAGATCCACGCCCGGTCGACCGGTCCCTACTCAATGATCACCCAGCAGCCCCTGGGTGGTAAGGCGCAGTTCGGTGGCCAGCGGTTCGGCGAGATGGAGGTGTGGGCGCTGGAGGCATACGGCGCCGCCTACGCCCTGCAGGAACTGCTGACCATCAAGTCCGACGACGTCGTGGGCCGGGTCAAGGTCTACGAGGCGATCGTCAAAGGCGAGAACATTCCGGAGCCCGGTATCCCGGAGTCGTTCAAGGTGCTCATCAAGGAGATGCAGTCGCTGTGCCTCAACGTCGAGGTGCTCTCCAGCGATGGCGTGCAGATCGAGATGCGTGACACCGACGAGGACGTCTTCCGTGCGGCGGAGGAACTCGGGATCGACCTGTCCCGGCGCGAGCCGAGCAGCGTCGAGGAGGTCTGACGGACGCCGGGGGTCCGACGCCCCCGCCCTGATGGGCGGCGAGGCCTCCGGCGGCTCCATCCGACTCCAGCGTCCCGACCGAGAAAGAGAGAGCAGGCGACAGTCTTGCTGGACGTCAACTTCTTCGACGAA
>NZ_CDWTMG010000028.1:0-775 GCF_977945845.1 Frankia sp. CcMO1 | reverse complement strand
TCCCACCCGGGACTGGGAGTGCTATTGCGGTAAGTACAAGCGGGTCCGCTTCAAGGGCATCATCTGCGAGCGCTGCGGCGTCGAGGTCACCCGCGCCAAGGTGCGCCGCGAACGCATGGGGCATATCGAGCTCGCCGCCCCAGTCACCCACATCTGGTATTTCAAGGGTGTTCCGAGCCGGCTCGGCTACCTGCTGGACTTGGCGCCGAAGGACCTCGAGAAGGTCATCTACTTCGCCGCCTACATGATCACCAAGGTCGACACGGAGGCGCGTCACCGCGACCTGCCCACCCTCGAGGCCCGCATCGGCGTCGAGAAACAGCAGCTCGAGGACAAGAAGAACGCCGACGTGGAAGTCCGGCAGAAGCGGCTCGAGGCCGACCTCGCGCAGCTCGAGGCCGAGGGCGCCAAGGGTGACGCGCGACGCAAGGTCCGCGAGTCGGCCGAGCGCGAGATGCGCCAGATCCGGGACCGGGTGCAGCGTAAGATCGACGATCTCGACCGGGTCTTCGACCGCTTCAAGAACATGAAGGTCCAGGACCTGGAGCCGGACGAGCTGCTTTATCGCGAGCTGCGCGACCGCTTCGGTGCGTACTTCGACGGCGGCATGGGCGCCGAGGCGCTGCAGCGGCGGCTCGCTGACTTCGACCTGGGCGCCGAGGCCGAGTCGCTGCGCGAGACCATCCGCAGCGGCAAGGGTCAGAAGAAGGCCCGCGCGCTCAAGCGGCTCAAGGTTGTCTCGGCGTTCCTGAACACCCGCAACTCCCCGATGGGG
>NZ_CDWTMG010000027.1:16764-38333 GCF_977945845.1 Frankia sp. CcMO1 | reverse complement strand
AGATCCTGTGTATCGACCCCCACGCGTTCGTACCAATTCCCGCTTCTCCGGTGAAGATGACGGACGAAGGGCCGGAAGGATGGTGAAGGATGGTGAAGGACGAGACCGCAGGGGCGGCCCGGCCCGCGTCGATCGCGCGGGTGACCGTCCGCTACTAGGCCGCCGCCAGGGACGCCGCGGGGGTGCCCCAGGAGGAGATCGGCGCGGATACGCTGGCCGCTCTGCTCGATGTCGTCGCGGCCCGCCACGGCGGGGCCCTGCCGGCGCTGCTGCGACGGTGCTCCTACCTCGTCGACGACCAGCCCGTGGGCCGGCGGGGGTCATCCTGCGTGACGGTTGCGTCGTCGAGGCCATCCCTCCCTTCGCCGGGGGATGACGCTGTTCGTCGCCGGCCCGAGGCCGCGCCTGGCTGGGACGGCGCGACGTGAGCCGCCCGAGCCGGACATGACAGCATGGGCCGGTGAGCGCAGGCGATCCTGGCAGGCCCCACGGCGTCCTCGTCCCGGACGAGGCTGCGTCCATCCCCGCAGCCCGCTGGGTGCCGGGCGCTTTGCCGTTGGCGGCCCTGGTGGCTACCGGCCTGGTGATGGCGGCCGCAGCCCTCGGCACGGGAGCCCTCGCGGCGGTCCTCATCGTCGAACAGATCGCGTTCGCCTGGGCCTGGGTCCGGATACTCCGGGCGTCGACCGGCACCACCCTGCTCGTGGCGGCCTGGGGTGTCCTCGGTGACGTGGTTCTGTTGGCCTCGGACCGGCACAGCTACGGATCGTTGGCCGGAGTCGTCGGGATCGCCGTGGCGGTCGTGATCCTCTACCAGCTCGCCCGACGCCGGTCAGCTCCCGTCTCCGGGGCAGGCCCGGTGTCCGCCAATGGTTCGAGTCCGGTGTCTGCCCATGGTTCGAGTCCGGTGTCTGCTAATGGTTCGAGTCCGCCGCCCGGTCCCGCCGGGCGGGTCGGTGCGGATCTTGCTGCGACGCTGAGTGGGATCATCTTCTGTGCGCTTTTTGCCGGTTACCTTGCGCTGCGCGCCGGGTCCGGCGCGCACTATCCGGCCGATCTGCTGGTCATCGCCGGCCTCCTCGGCGCGGGTGGCACGGTCGTGGTGGGCCGGCTAGTGGGATGGGCGGGCGTTCCGCTGGTGCCGGCCGGGGCGGTCGGCGTTCTGGCCGGCGCGGCGCTGGGGGCCGGCTTCGGTGCCCTCAACCCCGATCGTCTGACGGTGGGGGCCGCCGTCGCGATCGCCGCGGCGGGAGCGGCCGTGGCCGCCGTCATCGATCTGGTGCTGGCGCGGGCCCGTGACGCAGAGCCGCGGGTCGGCCCGGTCGCCACCTCGGCGCTGGTCGCGGACGTCCTGCTCACCGCCATCCTGCCGCTGGCCTCCGCGGCGCCACTGGTGTATTTCGTCGGGCGGCATCTGCCTGCGTGAGTCGATCGTCGGGCCGTGGCGGGGCTTGGACGGGAAGAGCCGGCCCGTCGGATGCTGTAGAAGCCGTGACCGGAATGTGGGTGTTGTCGGTGGCAACCGTGGCTGCGCTTGGACTGGGGGTGCTCATGCGGGCCCGGGACGGACGGTTCCGGCCGGTGGACGGCGGACTGCGGGCCGAATTCGCATCGTTGGGCGAGACGATGGGGGAGCGGGCGACGCTGCTGCAGTTCTCCACGGCGTTCTGCGCCCCCTGCCGGTCCACCCGTCGGGTGCTGGCAGGGGTTGCCGAGGTCGTGCCCGGGGTACGCCATGTCGAGGTTGATGCGGAGGCGCATCTCGACCTCGTCCGTCGGCTGGGGATCGGGCGGACTCCGACGGTACTGATCATTGACGGTCATGGCAGGGAGGTGCGGCGCGCAAGCAGTGCCCCGCCGACGCGTGCGGCGGTGTTCGCCACCCTCGAAGAGATCGTTTTCGATGGGATCAATCGGGCAGATGGTGATCCTTCGGATTCATCGTCGGCGGGTTAACACAGACGTGACGTTCACTGCTACCGTGACACGAACCATGTCCCAGATACAGCTTGTGAAGCGCCGCGCGGTCGACCTGTGCCGTGTACACAGCTGTCTGTGTCGTCTTTCCTGATCGTGGGTTGTGTCCCTCAGCCGTGATCGGCTGGCCCCGGTGCATCGCCACATCCGAGCGGGTAGTCCAAGCCGGAAGTCAGGAGAAGGCCTCGTGGTAGATCCTCGCGGTATGCGGTTCGCCGCTGCCGTCACCACGATCATGCTCGCCGTGGTACTGCTCGCCGGCAGCCGCTGGTTGCTGCTCGCGCAGACCGTGGTGTTCGGGGTGGGGGCGGTGGCCGGGGTCCGGTACGCGCCCTACGGGCTGGTGTTCCGTTCCCTGATCCGGCCGAGACTGGGGCCGCCCGCCGCCACCGAGGACGCCGCGTCACCCCGGTTCGCCCAGCTGGTCGGCGCGATCTTCGGCGTCGTGGGTCTCGTGGGATTCTTCGCGGGGATGCCGGCACTCGGTTACGTCGCGGTGGCCCTGGCCTTCGTGGCGGCTCTCCTCAATGCGGCGTTCGAGTTCTGTCTCGGGTACCACCTGTATCTTTTTCTCCATTCGATAACCGTGAAAGGAGCACGCACATGAGCCGTGAGAAGGCGCTGGTCGACGCCTCGTGGGTCAAAGCGAACCGTAACGACCCGAAGGTCGTCCTGGTCGAGGTCGACGAGGACGTCTCCGCGTACGACAAGGGGCACATCCCGGGCGCGGTGCGTCTCGACTGGAAGTCCGAACTTCAGGACCCGGTCATTCGTGACTTCATCAGCAGGGAGCAGTTCGAGAAGCTTCTCTCCGAGAAGGGGATCTCGAACGACGACATCGTCGTGCTCTACGGCGGGAACAACAACTGGTTCGCCGCATATGCATACTGGTACTTCAGCCTCTACGGCCACGCCGACGTCCGCCTGCTCGACGGTGGTCGCAAGAAGTGGGAGCTCGACAGCCGTGAGCTGACCACCGAGGTCACCCCGCGCCAGCCCACCAGCTACACCGCCCCGGAGCCGCGCACCGACATCCGGGCCTTCCGCGAGGAGGTCATCTCCGCGATCGGCGAGAAGGCCCTGGTGGACGTCCGGTCGCCCGACGAGTTCTCCGGCAAGCTGCTTGCTCCCGCGCACCTGCCGCAGGAACAGTCCCAGCGGGCCGGACACATCCCCACGGCGAAGAACATCCCGTGGGCGAAGACCGCGAACGAGGACGGCACGTTCAAGAGCAATGACGAGCTGACCGGCCTCTACACCGAGGCCGGGGTCGACCTGTCCAGGGACATCATCGCCTACTGCCGCATCGGCGAGCGTTCGGCGCACACCTGGTTCGCGCTGCACGAGTTGCTCGACCTGCCGAACGTGAAAAACTACGACGGTTCGTGGACCGAGTACGGCTCGCTCGTCGGCGTGCCGATCGAGAAGGGCACGTGAGCCATGTGCGGCGCCATCAGCGGTGGACCATCTGTGGAGGGAATTGACGTGGCCAAGGAGACTGTGATTCAGGGGGTCGTGGTGCAGAGCGGGGAGCCGGTTTCGACCGGTTATGCCCGCCTGCTGGACGAAGGCGGCGGTTTCACCGCCGAGGTTCCGCTGTCCGCGACGGGCCAGTTTCGTTTCTTCGCGCGGCCGGGGCAGTGGACCGTCCGGGCTCTTGTCCCCGGCGCGACCGGCGAGCGCAAGGTCGTCGCCCGTCAGGGTGAGCCGGTCGACACCCAGGTCGAGGTCGCGGCCTGACGTCGCGTTCTTTCGCCGGGCGGGGACAACGGGTTTCTTCCGCTGTCCCCGTTCTCACGCTGCCCCCGTTCTCATGCCCGGACCCGGCCACCGCGGTTGTTTCCCGCCGGTGGCACGACGGCCGAAGCGGTGCTCGCCGGTGGCGGAACCGTGGTCGGTACGGCGAAAGCCATCGGGCCGATCAAGAAACAGTGCAGACCGTTGTCGCGGGCGAACGCCACTGCGGAGCCCCGATCGGGGAACGGCGCGATGATCCGGTCGACCGCACGCTGGCCGGCGGCGGCGAAAAGGACGACCGCGAAGAGTACGTCGGCTTCTGCCATCATGCGATCATGAAAGCGCATTCCGGGAGGGTCTGAACACGTTTTCACGTGTTCCGTTCGTGGTCTGTCGTTGCGCGTGCGATGTCTTTTGCAAAGGCTCCGCCATACCGTGAATGAAGTGTGACTCTTGGTAGGCGGGCATCTCTTGGTGGAGGGCACTTGGAGACGCCTGCTCGGAGACGGCTCAGTCGGACACGCGGTGCAGGCGCGCGGACAGGTGCGACTGCATCGGCTTGCCCTCGGCCTCCATGTCGATCGCGTAGGCGAGATCGCCGCCCTCGACCAGGCCGTAGAGCCGCACCGACCGGGTGACGTCACGGGCGGTGGCGGTGCGGATCAGGACGTTGTGATCGAGATCGATACGGGTGCCGCTCACCGTGCCGACGTAGATCTCGGCGATACCGAACGGGTGGGCCAGCATCACCTCGACGACCGGCTTCCCGCCCTCCCCGGACTGGACCCGCCAGAACCCGGTCTCGGTCGCCAACGGGCTGCCGGGCTCGCGGCCGTCCCGGGGCTCGTCCGCCCACCAGGTGTGCGACACGTATCCCAGCGCCGGGCGGCCGTCCGCGGCGAAGGTGATCTCCTGGCCGTAGTGGAATCCGTCCAGGCCCTCGTAACCGCCGACCCCCTCGCCCCGCCAGGTCCCGACGAGGAAGGCCAGCGGTAGCAGGCTGGCGTGCAGATCAACGGTGTTCGTCGCCGCGCCGGACCGCGCCGATCCGGCCGCGGACCGCTTCCCGGCGCTCAGCGCTGACCCTCGTACAGCTTGTAGACCACGTAACCGGAGAACCAGGCGATCAGGACGGACATCGCCACCAGAAGCCCGGTGAAGAAGTAGTGCAGCACGCCTCTAGCCTAGACGACGAGATCACGGGACTCCTCGTGGCCGTACCGGTCCTGGTCACCTCAGGCGCCACGCGGCATAGCTGCGCGCCAGGGCGGCTTTTGGCAGACTGGCACGATGGCCCGCCCGCTCGTCGTCAAGGTCACCGCCGGGACGGATGCGCCGGAACGGTGTTCCCAGGCGTTCACGGTCGCGGCGGTCGCCGCCGCCGCCGGTACGGACGTCTCGCTCTGGCTTACCGGGGAGTCCGCCTGGTTCGCGCTGCCCGGCCGGGCGGAGGAGTTCAGCCTGCCGGAGGCGGCGCCGTTGCCCGATCTGCTCGCCGCCATCCTCGCCGAGGGGCGCGTCACCCTGTGCACCCAGTGCGCGGCCCGGCGCTCCATCGGCCCGGACGACGTCCTGCCCGGCGTCCGCATCGCCGGCGCCGCCGCGTTCGTCGACGAGGTTCTCGCGGACGGCGTGCAGGCCCTCGTCTACTGAGGAGCGCCCGGCCCAGACGTAACAGTCTGGACACAACGGCCTGGGTATAATGGGGGCGCGTGAATCGCCGGGAAGCACCGCGTCCTTCTCGGGACCGGGTCTCATCCCGGCTTCGTGGCCGAGCCGGCGTCGGCGGCCAGCTTGGCCCGCCACGCCTTCTCCCGCTCGATGGCGGAGGCGAATCCCATCGCTATCGCCGGGTCGAAGTTCTCGTCGGCGTAGGAGCCGACGCAGCCAAGGAGGCGGTCGATCTCCTCCGCGGTGACCGCCAGCAGCGGGACCTGCCCGGTGAGGAAGATGTCACCGACCCGGTCGATGGAGAAGTGCACCCCGTAGGTCTTCGCGTTGCGGCCGAGCAGGAATCCGTAGGTGCCCGTCGCGTTCTCCGCCGGGGCGCGCATAAAAAACGCCTCGACGAGCAGGGTGTGGTCCTGCACGACGAGCCACGTCATCGTGCGCAGCTTGTGCTCGCCCTCCAGCGCGACGAGGAACGAGCCGGTGTCGACATGGTCGTAGGCGAGACCGAGATCCTTGAGCGTGTCCTCGATCACCACGTCGAGCCGGTTGCGTTCCGCCGCGTCGATGGGTGCCGTCATGGCTGGGGCCTCCCCGGTAGCTGGTAGACGATGCCGGTTCCGGCGGAGATCCTTTCTCAGACGGCGACGGCGGTGGGGCTCAGCGCGTGCCGGTAGCTGCGCAGCACGCCATGGGCTGTGGCCGACCAGCCGAACCCACCGGCCCAGGCCACCGCTCCGGCGGAGAGCCGGGCCCGCCATCGTGGCTGGCGCAGCAGCCGATCCAGCGCGTCAGCATAGACGGCGGGGGTCCGACCGGCGACGAGCAGCCCGGAGACACCGTCGGCGACCGCGGTGCACAGGCCCCCGACCGCCGCGGCGACCACCGGAGTGCCGCAGGCCTGGGCCTCGAGCGCGACGAGGCCGAAGCTCTCGCTGTGACTGGGGACGACGACGGCGGTGGCCGCGCGGTACCAGTGGACGAGCTCCTGCTGCGGGGCCGGCGGTTGGAAGCGGACGCGATCGGAGATCCCGAGAGACGCCGCGAGCTTGACCAGGGCGTCGGGTTGTTCCAGACCGGATCCGCTGGGGCCGCCGACCACGGCGACGGTGAGCCGCGAGCGGCGGGCGGGATCGCGCCGCAGCAGTTCCGCGGCGGCGCACAGCAGCAGATCGGGTGCCTTGAGCGGTTGGATCCGGCCGACGAACAACAGCAGGTCGTCGGCGGGATCCACGCCGACGCGGGCCCGGGACTGCGCCATGTCACCTGGCCGGAAGACCTCCAGGTCGACGCCGGGCGCGACGACGTCGATCCGGTCCGACGCCGCGTCGTACAGATCGGTCAGGTGCCGGTACTCGTCCGCCGTGGAGGCGAGCAGCCGGGTGGCCCCCCCGATGACCTCCTGTTCGCCGAGCAGCCGGCTAGGCGGCTCCGGGCGGTCTCCGGCTGCCAGCGCGCCGTTCTTGATCTTTGCCAGCGTATGGGAGGTGTGCACGAGCGGGACACCCCATCGCCGTGCCACCGCGAGACCGACCTGACCCGACAGCCAGTAGTGCGAGTGGATCACATCGAACCACCCTGGTTCGTGCCCGGCCTCGGCGCGCAGCAGAGCTGCGGTGAACGCACACAGCCAGGCGGGAAGATCCTCCCGGTGGATCTCCTCGTACGGGCCGGCGTCGACGTGGCGGACCGTCACACCCGGCAACAGCTCGGCCGAGGTCGGCAGCTTGCTGCTCACCGCGCGGGTGAACACCTCGACCTCCACCCCCAACGCCGCGAGCTGCCGCGACAGCTCGACGACGTAGACGTTGAGCCCCCCGGCATCGCCCGTTCCCGGCTGCTCCATCGGTGAGGTGTGCATGGACAGCATCGCGACCCGGCTGGGCCGCCCGCGCCGTTCGGGCTCACCGCGGACCTGGGCGGCGCCGCTTCTGATCAGACGCATCGAGCACCTCCGCATCTCCACGTCCCCGGCGCCTGCCCGACACGACCCACCCTGCTGTGGACGAACACGTCTCCAACCGTTCTACCCGGCCGGTTGTCAGGTCAACTGTTGGTCTCCCCCCTTCGGGGTCCCGGCCGGCCCCTGGTCCGCCGGCCTGCCGGTCTGCCAGGGTGGATCCGTGACGAACTCCTCCCGTCGGGCGCGGCGGCTCGCGGCCGGACGGGCGCGTGCCCTCGGGATGCCCACCCGGGGTACCACCGCGCCGAACCGGTTGCGACGGATCGATCGCTGGACGCTCGACGCGGCCGCCGCGCTGCTGCGTGGGGCGGCGGATCCCCTGGTCGTCGATCTCGGCTTCGGTGCGTCCCCGGTGACCACGGTGGAGCTCTACGAGCGGCTGCGAACGGTGCGTCCGGACGTGCGCGTCGTCGGCCTGGAGCTCGACCAGGACCGGGTCGCCCGGGCCGTCCCGGCCGCGAGACCTCCCGGGCTGCGGTTCACCCGCGGCGGGTTCGAGCTTCCGCCGCCGGGGGAGCGCCCGGTGCTGGTGCGTGCCCTGAACGTGCTACGGCAGTATCCCGAGGCTGCGGTCCCCGGCGCGTGGGCGACGATGCTGGCGCGGCTCGCCCCCGGCGGGATGCTTGTCGAGGGAACCTGCGACGAGACGGGTCGGCGCGCCTGCTGGTTCGGTCTTCCGGCCCCGGGAGCGGCGCCGGCCTGGCTGCCGTCCGGCGCGCGGAGCCCGGCCGGGCCCACGCTGACCCTCTCCGCGCATCTGGCGAGCCTCGCCCGTCCGTCCGAGCTCGCCGAGCGGCTCCCCAAGGCGCTCATCGAGCACAACGTACCCGGCCATGACGTCCACCGGCTGTTCACGGCCTTCGACCGCGCCTGGGAGCGGGCCGCGCCGCGGGCCGTCTTTTCCCCACGCCAGCGGTGGATCGCCGCAGTGGCGGATCTGCAGGCCCAGGGCTGGCCGGTCCGCGGCGACCGGCGGCGCTGGCGGCTGGGCGAGCTGACCGTCGACTGGCCCCCGGCGGGCGGTTCGGACGTTCTGCCGGCGCGGTGCGGGACGTCCCGGCGGAGATCTGGCGGGACGCCCCGGATCGTGGGTCCGTCGGTCCCGCGTTCAGTCGGCGGGACGGCGGGTCACGGCGATCTTGTCGAGCACCGTGAGGTCGTCCGCGCGGGGCTGCCACTGACCGGCCACGGCATTCGCGCGCACCTGGACCGGGCTGGTCGCGCCGGCGATGACCGAGGCGACCCCGGGCTGGGCGGCCAGCCCGCCGATCGCGACGTCCAGCAGCGACCGGTCCCGCTCCCGCGCAAAGGTTTCCAAGGCGTCCAGCCGGTCGAAGACCTCGTCGGTCAGCTCGTCCTGCCGGCCGGCCAGCCGGGTGCCGGCACCTCGTCGCGCTGGTACTTGCCGGTGAGCAGGCCGTTCGCCAGCGGGTAGTACGGGATGACGCCGATGCCGTACTTCTGAGCGGCCGGCACGAGCTCTGCCTCCACGCCCCGTTCCAGCAGGTTGTAGTGGTTCTGTGCGGAGATGAAGCGGGTCGTCCCGGACGCCCGGGCGGTCCACTCCGCGTCGGCGACCTGCCAGGCATCGAGGTTGCAGGCACCGATGTAACGGGCCTTGCCCTCCTTGACGATCTCATCGAGGGCCTCGAGCGTCTCCTCGATCGGCGTGAAGGCGTCCAGGGTGTGCAGCTGGTAGAGGTCGATGTAGTCGGTCTGCAGCCGGCTCAGCGAACCCTCGACCGCCTTGCGGATGTACCGCCGGGACGCCCGCGCGCTGAAGTCCTGGCCGTACATGCCGCCCATGTCGTTGCCAAATTTCGTGGCGAGGACGACATCGTCGCGGCGGCCTCGCAGCACGTGCCCGAGAAGCGTCTCCGAGCCGCCCTTGTTCCCGTAGGTGTCGGCGGTGTCGAAGAACGTGATCCCGGCGTCGAGCGCCGCGTCGACGACCGCGCGGGTGCCGGTGAGGTCGACGCGCGAGCCGAATTGTTGCAGCCGAGGCCGACGACAGACACCAGTAGTCCGGAGGATCCCAGCGGGCGATAGCGCATGAGTTAATACAACACATCGGACCACGGGCCCCGGACACCAGGCCCCGGACCCGTGGTCGACCGGAACACGTCAATGATTGCCCGTTGGTGTTCCGGTGCGTCGATGTTCGCGGGCCGTTACTTCTCTGGGGCGGCCTCGGTCACGGCCCGGCCGACCGCCTCGGCCGCCTTGCGGCTCGAGGTGCGTGCGGCGCGGGTCTGGCTCACTGCCGTCCGGGTGTGCTGCACCGCCTCCTCCGTGGCCGGGCTGCGCCGGATGCTCGCCACCCGCTTCTCCCCCCGAGTGGCGAAGCTGTTGTAGAGGTGGGTGGCGCGTCCCTGCAGGTCGGAGATCTGGGAGGTGACGGTGGCCGGCAGCGCACGCACGGCCGTCCCGACCTGGGTCGGGACCCGCGCCGCCTGGGTGGGCAGCGCGCCGACCCGGTCGGAGATCTTCCGAACCTCGGTGCTGGTGGTCGTCGGCAGGGCGAGCAGCTTCGCCACAGCGAGATCCGCCGCTCCCACCGACGCGTAGAGCGGCTTGCGCACCTCCGCCAGCGGAACCTTGACCTCGGCCCTCGCCTCGGCCGTGTCCTCCTGGGTCTGCGTGCTGACGCGGGCGGTGGGACGGCTCGCGGGGCGATTCGTCGTGCGCGTGGTGGCCATGATGTCTCCCTCGGTTCGAAGATTCGTTGATTTCGTGTAGAGATTTCCTGTTAGCGATTCGTCGCCGACGGGTGAAAGGTCGGGTAAATGATGCGAGGGTCAGGGTGGTGATATGCCGTACAGGAACGGAGTCCTGCTTGTCGCCGCAGTCCCCGCCGGTCGACCTAGGTCTGATCGACCGGGTTGTCGGTGGTCGGCTGCGGAGCCGGTGCTGCCGGGGCGGGTGTGGACGCGGGGGGAGCGCCGGTGATCGGACTGCTCTCGGCCCTCGTCGCCGTCGGTTCGCCTCCTGTGGCCTTCGATCGCCTGGTGCGGCCCGTGGCGGTTCCCGGTGACGGCCTGCCCGTACCGTCCGACGGGGCCGACCGCGCCGCGGTGGTGGTGCCGCCCCGGGATGTCGTTGACGCCTCTCGGGCGGATTTCCGTTTCGTCGTCGGCTCCGCGAAGGTCGGTCCCGCGGTGGCGGCCGAACCCCGTGCGGACGACGAACCACCGATGGCGGCTGGACTCGCGGTCGGGGCGGCGGGCTCGCCAGGGACGAACCCGCGCGACCCGGCCTCGGCGTCGCCGTCCGGGTGGCCGCGGCCGGCCCGCGCCGCGATGGCGTTCTCCCGGCAGAACGCCTCGTAGATGTCGAGCACGACCTGCTTCTGTCGTTCGGACAGGGATTCGTCCGCGAGCACGGCAGCCATGACGTTCTCTCCGCCCTGCCGTTTCTCCAGAATTCCGGCCTGCACGTAGAGCACTTCGGCGGAGATGCGGAGCGCCTTCGCGATCTGCTGAAGAATCTCCGCGGACGGCCGCCGGAGGCCTCGCTCGATCTGGCTGAGGTAAGGGTTGCTCACCCCGGCCTGCTTGGCGAGTTGACGAAGGGAGATCTGTGCGGTGTGCCGCTGATCGCGGATGAAATCACCGAGATCGCGCACATTCAGGGCCGCCACCGGGTCGAACGCCTCCTTCGCCGGAGGGCGAGGCGGGTTGCCGCGCCCATGGCGGGCGCCCCGCCATCCGTGAACCTCGGCATACGGCTGGACCCTGCGGCCGAGGACGCCGAGGACGACTGCCCGCCGAGAGCCCGCCGTCCGTGGACGCTGCGATTCAGGGGAGGCCATGGTGCCTCGGCAGGCTCCGGCCGGTACGGAAACGAGTGCGCCGCCACAACACATCACCAACGCAGCCGACGATACGTCGGGTTGCTAACTCTGGCAAGCGGTCAGTTAGCGCTCTTTGGACGTGTCCGCCCCGAGGTGCACCACCTGGTACTCCGCGGACCGTCGCCCCTTTGACCACGGCAGATGCCGCAGTTCCCCGTTTTCGGGCCCACCCGAAGCGCCCGTGCCTGCCGGCGCGGCTCAGTCGTTGTGGGACTGTCCCTCGGCCTGGGCCAGCCAGGCCCGCTGAGTGGCGAGGGCGGACTCGGTGTCGGCGATCTCCTTGGTGCGTCCGGCGGCCCGGGCCCGGGCCAGCTTCGCCTCCAACTTTGCGACGGATTCCCGCAGCTTCGTCACGAATGGTGAGGAGGAGAGGGATCGCTGGGCCCAGCGAGCATCGGAGGCCTCGCGCAGCTTGTCGCCGATGGCCGCCATCTGCCGCTCCAGGGAGCCCGCGATCTCCCGGGGGACCCGTCCGATCTCGTCCCAGCGGTCCTGGATCTCCCGGAGACGACGCAGCGAGCGGTCGGTATCGGCCGGATCCAACGCCGTCGCCTCGGCCAGCAGTTCCTCTTTCTTGACCTGGTTTTCGCGCAACTCGGCGTCGCGCTCGGCATTGGCCTCGTTGCGGCGGGTGAAGAAGGCGTCCTGTGCCGTACGGAAGCGGCTCCACAACGCGTCGTCGATATCCTTCGCCGCGCGACCGGCGGCCTTCCAGTCGGCGAGCAGCGCCCGGTAGCGGGCGGTCGTGCCGGCCCAGTCGGTGGAGTCGGACAGCGCCTCCGCCTCGGCGATGATCGCCTCCTTCCGTTCCCTTGAACGGGCCCGCTGCGTGTCGAGGGCGGCGAAGTGCGCGGTCCGGCGGCGGGTGAACTCGTCCCGGGCCGTGGCGATGCGCCGCCACAGCGCCGAGTCGGTGCGCTTGTCCAACGAGCCGGCGGCGCGGAACTCCTCGGCGAGCGCGCGGAACCGCTCCCCGGCGGTCTTCCACTCCGAGCTGCGGCCGAGCCGTTCGGCCTCGGCGACCAGCTGCTCCTTGGCCGCGGCGATCCGGCCGGCCCGCTCGGCCCGCTCGGCGGCGAGCGCGGAGCGATGTTCCTCAGTGGCGGCGACCACGGCCTCCAGCCGCGTGCGCAGCGCCTCCAGATCACCGACGACCGCGGCCTCGTCGAGGGAGCCGAGCAGCCGGCGGGCGCTGCCGACGATCCCGGCCGGATCAACCCCGCTGACCGTCAGCCGCCGTTCGAGCAGCTCGACCTCGGCGGACAGATCGTCGAAGCGGCGTTCGAAGTGGGCCAGACCCTCGCGGAGACTGCCGGCACGCCATGATCCGACGGCACGTTCGCCGCTGGCCGTGCGAACGAAGACCGTGCCGTCGTCGGCGACACGCCCCCAGGCGGAGGCGTGGTCGGGCTCGCTGCGGTCGCTCATGGTGTTCCCGAAGATCGACTGACGTTTCCTGCCATTCTTGCAGGCGTTGGCCGTTGAGGGGACAGCCGCCACGGATCGGTCACCACGATTCACCGTCGACCGGGTGCGGCGCGTCGGCCGTGGGGGTCGATCCGAGCCGTCGGCGGTGTTGCGTGGGCCGTCGGCGGTGTCGCGTGGGATGTGGACGGACCGGACGACACGTGCAGGCACCGGCTGCTCCCCCGCGGGAGCCACCCCGTACCGGCATCCCGGCACAGGTGGGGCCAGGATGCATAACCGTGACGCGTGAGGTTGGTGGTAGCCGGGCGGGCTGGCGAGTCGGCGTGTTGTTGCTGCCGGCGTTCGTGGGACTCGGTGTTTTCGTCGTCGGGCCCGCGTTGGTGTCGGCGTTCATCGCGGGCACGGACAAGACCCTGACGGGGCCTCGTTTCGACTGGGTCGGCACGGCGAATCTGCGTACCGCTCTCTCTGACGCGGACCTGGCCGGCGCCGTGCGCAACACGCTGCTGTACTGCGCCCTCACGGTGGTACCGGCGGTCGCGATCGGGCTGGCGCTCGCGCTGGCCGCCGAACGGGTGACCCACGGTCGGGCGCTGGTGCGATGTGCGCTGTTTCTGCCGGTCAGTGCGAATATTGTGGCCATGGCGGTCGTGTTCGCCTACATGTTCGACAGTAGCCCCGACGGTCTCGCGAACACCATCGTCGGGCTGTTCGGGGTGGCTCCGGTCGACTGGCTCGGCGACACCTCGACCGCGTTGCCGGTGGTGGCCCTCGTCGGTGGTTGGCGGCTGACGAGCTTCGTCTTCGTCGTCTATCTCGCTGGGTTGACGGCGGTCCCGAGATCGGTGTACGAGGCGGCGGACGTGGACGGCATCCACGGATTCGCCCGGCTGCGTCACATCACCCTGCCGCTGCTCGCCCCGACGACGATCTTCCTGGGGGTGTTCGTCACCATTTTGACCCTGCAGACCTTCGAAACGGTCGCGGTGCTCACGAAAGGTGGCCCCCTGGATTCCAGTACGACGATCATTTACTACATTTACGAGGTCGGCTTCACTGGATCGTTCCGCATCGGATATGCCTCGATGATCGCCCTGATGCTGTTTGTCGTGATCGTGGCGCTGGGTGCCGCTGGTGGGCTGCTCGGGCGCCGCATCCGACGCACACGGGAGGCCGCCGCGTGAGCGTCGACACCTCCAGCCCGGTGCCCGGGCCCACGCCCCGTGGCCACGCCGTGCGGCGAGCCTCGCGTCGGCGGGCCCCGCAACCGGGATCGGCGCCGGCGCCGATCCCGGCATCGCGGCGCGGTCGCCGCCGGTCACCGGCCGGACCGACGATCGGGCGTCTCGTCCTGCTCACGATCGGCATCGTCGCGGCCGTCCTACCCTTCGTCTGGATGGTGCGGACCGCCATCGGGCCGCGGCAGACCGCGCTGGCGCTGACGTCGAACCCGATCCCGTCCAGCATCGACCTGAGCTCGTTCGACCGCGCCTGGTACGCTGGTGATCTTGGATCCGCCCTGCTCACGGGGGTGGCGGTGAGCCTGGCGATCCTCGCGTTGCAGCTCGCGACGGCGATCCCGGCCGCCTACGCCTTCGCCTGTCTGCGCTTTCGCGGGTGTACGGCCGCCTTCGCGGTGGTACTCGCCACCCTGCTGGTGCCGACCCAGATCACCGCCGTGCCGAACTACGTCACCATTTCCGCGCTCGGACTCGCTGACACCCGGGTCGGCCTGGTCCTGCCGTTCATGACACACGCGGCGATGATCTTCATGTTCCGGCAGTACATGAGCACCATCCCGGGGTCGGTCCTGGAAGCCGCGCGGATGGACGGGCTCGGTACCTGGCGGACGCTGTGGACGATCATCGTGCCGCTCGCCGCGCCCGCGATCGCCTCCGTATCGGTGTTCAGCTTCCTGTTGTCGTACAACGAGTACCTGTGGCCGCTGCTGGTCGCGCGGTCGCCGGACATCGCCACCCCGCCGCTGGCGCTCGCGCGCCTGATGACCGACTCCTCCTCCGTCATTCCGGACTTCACCGAGCTCGCCGCGGCCGCGCTGATCATCAGCCTGCCGTCGCTCGTCGTCTTCGTCGTCGCCCAACGCCGTCTCGCCGCCGGAATCACCGGTACGGGTGCCGGTGCCTGAGAGGAGGAACGTGTGATCCGTATTCGCCGAATGCTGCCGCTGCCCGTCGCCGCTGCGATGATCATCCTGACCGCGTGCGGCGGCGGTGGTGACGCGGGCCCGGCAGACCCCGCGGAGAGCCTGCGCCCCACGGCCCGCCCGGCCGGTGCCGGCGTCGACAACGTGGCGGGCGCCAAGGCGTCGCCCGCCTGCGTGGCCCAGGTCAAGACGCTGCGGATGTCCGCCGTCGGCACGCTCAACGACGTCGCGAAATCCGGCAAGGCCTATCTGGAGAAGGCGCATCCCGGCCTCGCCGTGGACCTCAACACGAGCGCGCCGGACTACACCTCCCTCGTCCAGCAGATCAGCGCCGACCGCTCGGCCGGCCGTTCCGTCGACGTGGCGGTCGCCGGCTTCGACCTGCTCCCGACCTTCGCCCGGGACCTCGGCGCCCAGGAGCTCTCCCCGCGCCTGCTGCGCGCGTCCTACGACCAGCGGCTGGTCGGCCTCGGGCAGGTCGCCGGGAAGCAGATCGGCATTCCTCAGCAGGTGTCGTCCCTGGCCCTGGTCTACAACCTCGACGTGCTGCAGAAGGCCGGCGTCGATCCGGCGACGCTGGGCACGACCGACGGGGTGATCGTCGCCGCCGACAAGATCAAGGCTTCGGGTCAGAACATCCAGCCCCTCGACCTGCCGACCGGCCAGCAGTTCGGGCAGTGGATCCTCAACACCCTGGCCAGCTCCAAGGGGACGTCGATCCAGGACGCGAACGGTCGGCCCGCCCTGAACACCCCGGCGGCCCGCGAGGCCGCCGCGTTCCTCGCGAAGGCCGCGAGCTACGGCACGCACTCCGCCGACCCGACCCAGCAGGGCCTGCTGCGGTTCGGCATCCGCCGGCAGACGGCGATGACCGCCGTGACAGTGGCCTCCGTGGCCGGTGGGCTGAGGTTCATCACGGGGCAGGGGACTAAGGGTTTCCGGGCCGGCGCGGTCCCGTTCCCGACCCTGCCCGGCGGGACCCAGCACCCGGTCGCGGGCGGCAACGCGCTGACGGTCCTGTCCACCGACCGCTGCCAGCGGGAGATGGCGACCGAACTGGTCGTGTCGCTGCTCTCGCCGGACGTCGTGGCCGCGAGCACGGAGACGTTGAGCTACATCCCGGTGGATACTCAGGCTGTCAGCCAGCTCGGGTCGTTCTACGAGACCTATCCGCAGCTCAAGCCGTTCAACGCACTAATCCCCTCGCTGGTGAAGGCGCCGGCCTGGAGCGGGGCCCGCGGCGGGGAGGTCCCGAGCGCGATCTCGGACCAGGTGCAGCGCATCCTCAAGGGTGAGGACTCGGTCAGGGCTCTCGCCGCGGCCCAGAGCCAGGCTGTGGAACTCACCCGTTGACCGGCGGACGCCGTGGGAGAGACCGATGACCCGGATCACGGAACCGGCCGACGGACCCGTCGCGGTGACGGCCGCCACCGTGGGGGTGCCGATCGAGATCGACGGGCTGGGCCGGTCGTTCGGCCCGGTCCATGCGCTGCGCGACGTCACCCTGGCGGTTGCGCCGGGGGAGATCGTCGCGCTGCTCGGACCGTCCGGCTCGGGTAAGTCGACGCTGCTGCGGATTTGCGCCGGGCTCGAGGAGCCGACGTCGGGTGATCTGCGTTTCGGCGGGGTCAGCCAGCTTGGCGTCGCACCCCACCGCCGGGACGTGTCTATGGTCTTCCAGCATTTCGCGCTCTACCCGCATCTGACGGCGCTGGAGAACCTCACCCTGGCGTTGCGTTACGGCCGTGGCCTGCCGAAGGCCGCGGCGGTGGCCCGGGCCCGTGAGACGCTGGACATGCTCGGCATCGGTGAGCTGGCAGCTCGCCGGCCCGCGAAGATGTCCGGGGGCCAGCGCCAGCGGGTCGCGATCGGCCGGGCACTCGCGACCCGGGCCCGGGTGATCCTGTTGGACGAGCCGATGTCGGGGCTTGACGCCCAGCTCCGGGTCGATCTGCGGGTCGAGATCGTGGGCCTGCTGCGCCGGCTCGGCACCACCGCTCTGTTCGTCACGCACGACCAGGCCGAGGCGATGGCGGTCGGTGACCGGGTCGCGGTGCTCAGCGGCGGCCGGTTGCAGCAGATCGGGACGCCCGACGAGATCTACGACCGGCCCGCCACGCGCTTCGTCGCGGCATTCGTCGGCAGCCCGCCGATGAACGTCCGGGAGGGACGCTGGCATGACGGCCAGCTGCGCGGGGACGGATTCGCCCTGGCCGCCCCCGCCGGCGCGACGGCGTTCGGAGTCCGGCCCGAGCACCTGGTCCTGGCTGCGGGGGCTTCCACCGGATCAGGATTGGGAGCGGCGGACGCCGTGGTGGCGCCGGTGGCGCTGGCGTCGCTGGCGTCGGATGCGCTGCGGGTGACCGGTGAGGTCGTGGTGAGCGAGCGGCTCGGAGCGGAGCGGACGGTGCACGTCCGGACCTCCGCCGGGGTGCTCGCCGTCCGGGTCGACGCCGCTCAGGTGCTCGGCGTGGGCATGCCGGTCACCCTGCGCGCACCGCTGTCCACCCTGACCTTCTTCGACGCAGCCGGCGCCCGGATCTGACGCGGCGCGGCCTCGCCCCGCCGCGGCCGTCCCCTTCCCACCGCGCGTCCAGTCCGATCGGCGCCGCGTGAACCGCGGAGGGGCCCTTCCCATGGGCATGTCCCCGACTGCCCGATTCGCAACGGAATTCCTGACCGGCCGACGTGGTCGTGTTCGGTCGAAACAGGAATATAACGCGCTTTTTTCGGACGGCTCGGCGGACATGCGTGCAATCAGGGCCCGCCAGTGGTCCGGGAGTGACCTCTGTGCACGCATCGCACCGGAGTCGTCTCTTGGAGCACCAAGATGTCGCGACATAGCGTTAGTAGGTGCTCACGGAAGTGGCCCTGGAGATGCGACTACGAGGAGAACGTCGATGCTGACGGATAACGCTCATGCCTGCACTCATCCGCTTGCGTTCGTCCGAGCCCAGCGCGGGTGGTCCTATCAGCGTCTGGCGCGGGTCGTGGCCCGCCGCGCACGTGACCTCGGGGTGGCGAACATGGCCGCCGAGCGGCAGAAGGTCTGGCGCTGGGAGCACCGTGGTGTCGTGCCCGACCGGGTGTCCCAGCTCGCGCTCGCCGCGGAGCTCGGCGTGCCCAACGATCGCCTGGAGTCGCACCCCTGGCCCGCGTGGCTACCGACCGGCGACGCGGTGCGCACCGAGTACCCGTGGACGCCGGGCGGCAGCATAACCTCGATCATGGACGTCGTCGAGGACGCGCTCTCCGACCGCCGCGGCTTCCTGACGATCACTGGGGTCGGGGTGGCGGAACTCGCGACGCAGTGGCTCGGCATGGAACCGGCCCGGCTGGCGGCGGCCTTGAACGGGGGACAAGTCGACGACCAGATCGTGAACCGGATCGAGCACAACATCCCCGGGCTGCGGGTCATGGATGAGCGGCTCGGCGGGGAGAGCGTGCGCCGGCTGGTCGACGCCGAGCTCGGCGTGGTGGCGGACCTGCTGGTGCGTGGGTCCTACACCGAGCACGTGGGCCGTCACCTGCATTTGGTGGCCGCGGAGCTCGCCCGGTTCGCGGGGTGGGTCTCGTTCGACGCCGGCTTCCAGACGGCCGCTCAGCGGTACTGGATCACCGCGCTGCATGCCGCGCACGCCGGCGGGGACCGCATGCTCGGTGCGAACGTGCTGAAGAACATGTCCCTGCAGTGCGTGGACTTCGCCCGCCCGCGGGAGGCGGTGGATCTGGCCGAGGCCGCCGTGGCCAGCGCCGGGGGAGCGTCCGGTCGCGTCGGCGCCATGCTGCACATGCGGCGGGCCCGTGCCCACGCCGCGCTCGGGGAGGCCAGCGCCTGCGCGCAGGCGCTGGCCTGCTCGGAGGAGGCGATGGTCACCGCGCGGCCTGAGGACCCCGCCTGGTCGTCCTACTTTGACGAGGCCGAGTACCAGGCGCAGATCGGCAGCTGCTACATCGATCTCGGTCACCTCACGCAGGCGGACCGGTGGCTGGAACGCTCCCTGGCGATCCACCCGGACTCCCGGGCCCGGGACCGGGCCACCTACCTGCTCCGGTGGGCCGCGGTCCAGATGGATCTCGGTAACGTCGATCACGGGTGCGAGCTGACCCGCCAGGCCCTGCCGATGCTGGAGGCGACGCGATCCAAGCGCAACGCCCGCCGGGCCGACGAGCTGCGCCGCCGGCTGCGGCGGCACGGCACCGACCCGGCGGTGCGGGAACTCGATCAGCTCCTCGCCCGGACCGCCTGAGCCGGCCGGAACCCGAGCCGGCCGGGAATCAGGGACGCAGCCGCCCGGCGAGACGCTTCGGCACCGTCGTGGCCGGTTCGTCGTCCGGATCGATCGCGGCGGCCAGCGGCGCGCCGTCGGGATCGGCGGCGACGAGGGCGGCATCCGCCGGCACGGACCGCTTGATTACCGCCAGGGCGATGGGGCCGAGTTCCTCGTGGACCTCGGAGCTGCCGACGAACCCGACCTCGCGCCCGCCGACCGTGACGGGAGAACGGGGCGCCGCCACCGTGCCGTCGAGATGCAGCAGTACCAGCCGCCGCGGCGGGCGACCGAGGTTGTGTACCCGGGCGACGGTCTCCTGCCCGCGGTAGCAGCCCTTGTCCAGGTGCACGGCGCTCGCCAGCCACCCCACCTGGTGCGGAATGGTGCGATGGTCGGTCTCCCGGCCGAGCCGGGGCCGTCGGGAGGCGATGCGCATGGCGTCGAAGGCGGACAACCCGGCCAGACCCGCCCCGGCGGCGCGCAGCCGCTCGACGGTGCCGGTCAGGTCGGCCCGGCCGACGAGGAGGTCGACGCCGTGGGGGATCCGCCGGACCAGCGTGCCCGTCCCGGTGCGAGCGACCGGGTAAGGACCGGTGATCGGTGCCCCGACCGGGTCGGGTGCCTGTGGTTCGGGCAGGTCCAGGCCGGGCGCGCCGTCACTCGGCCCGTCCAGCGCCGCGGCCGCGACCTGCGCGGCCCTTGGCCCGAGCACGCTGAGCACCGCCGTCACCGCGCCGATGTCCGTCGGCTCCACTCGGAGCATGAAGCGCATCGACTCCAGGTAGCGCAGCAGGGCGCCGCCGGTGCCGGGCTCGACGTCCACCCAGGTGGACGTGCCGTCGTCGGCGAGGACGAGATGGTGTTCGACGTGGCCGTGCGGGGAGAGCACCAGCGCCTCGGTGCCCCGCAGCGCGCCCAGCGCAGACAGATGCTGAGAGGTGACGCTGTGCAGCCAGGAGAGCCGGTCGGGGCCGGAGATGCGCAGCACGTCCCGATGCGATCTGTCGACGACGGCGGCGCCGTCGCGCACTGCGCGCTGTTCCCGTAGCGGATCGCCATAGTGGGCGGCGACCACGGCGTCTTCGGCAGTGCCGGCCACCGCACCCGGCAGGCCGAGCAACGGGGAGAGCGAGGCGGACGTCGTGAGGGACCCGGCGGTCATGGAACTCAGTCTAGGTCGCCGTGGCGTGCCTCGGCCGGGCCCGCGCACGGTTCGGCTGTGGCCCCCGGCCCGCGCGGGTGGCCTGGCTGTTCCGGCCGGCTGGTGTCAGGAGCGTCCCACAACGCGCGCGGAAAAGCCGTTGCGATGCGCCCCTGGGTCCGCGTAGCGTCACGGGTACACGAGAAGGGAGGTGGTCCAGGCTTTGTGTGCTCATAGGACTCGTGAGGTGGCTGTCCGCTAGCCGGTCTCGTGGTCCTCACCTCTAGCCGGGTGGCCCATGGGCACCGGCACCGGCGAGAACCAGGCAGACCCCCGACCCCCGGGCGCCGTCGCAAGTCCCGACGGCCCGCCTCTGCTTCGCGCGGCGGCGGAGCGCCCGGGGGTCGTTCAGTTCCGGATGAATCCCTGTCGTGCCGCCGGATTCCTGTCGTGCTGCCGCGTGACAACCGGTCTCCGGCACGACCGGCCCCGAGCCGGGGAGCCACAGGCAACAACCGGCAATGCTGGCCGAGCGGGCCGCCGAGCGGGCAGGATCTCGGGTATGCCGACGCTCGTCCTGCTCCGCCACGGTGAGAGCATTTGGAACCGCGAAAACCTGTTCACCGGCTGGGTGGACGTTGATCTTTCCGAGAAGGGTGCCAAGGAGGCCACTCGCGGGGGTGAGCTGTTGCGGGAGTCCGGCGTCCTGCCGGACGTGGTGCACACGTCCCTGCTGACCAGGGCGATCCGCACCGCCTGGCTGGCGCTGGACGCCGCCGGGCGCACCTGGGTTCCGGTTCGCCGCACCTGGCGACTCAACGAGCGGCACTACGGCGGTCTGCAGGGCCTGAACAAGGCGGAGACGCTGGAGAAGTTCGGCGCGGAGCAGTTCCAGCTCTGGCGTCGCTCCTACGACACGCCGCCGCCGGAGATCGGTCCGGAGCAGGTCAGCGGGGTTGACGAGCGCTACGATGACCTCGCCCCCGACGTCATCCCGCGGACCGAGTGCCTCGCCGACGTCGTCGCCCGGATGCTGCCCTACTGGTACGACGCGATCGTGCCGGACCTGCGGACCGGCCGCACCGTCCTGGTGGCGGCGCACGGCAACTCGCTGCGTGCCCTGGTGAAGCATCTCGATCATATCAGCGACACCGAGATCGCCGGGCTCAACATCCCCACTGGCATCCCGCTGCGCTATGAGCTGGACGACCAGCTGGGTGTGGTGAGCTCGGGGTACCTCGACCCCGACGCCGCGGCGCTCGCCGCGGCCGCCGTCGCCGCGCAGGGCACCAGGAAGTAGTCGGAAAAGTAATCGAGAAGATAGTCGAGACTAAAAATAGTCGGGACTATGGGGACGTAATGAA